>DASRRN010000714.1:0-3060 GCA_035695685.1 Acidobacteriaceae bacterium
AGCGCGGTGATTTGCCGCTTGAAGACTCGATCAAAATGTTTGAAGAAGGAATGCGCCTCTCGGCGCAATGCAAACAAGAGTTGGATAGCGCCGAAAGCAAAGTACAAATTTTGCTCAAGCAGCGCGACGGCTCGATCAAGGTTGAGCCTTTTCCGTTGAAATAGTAGGGGTCGGTGCTTTGGTCCTGGAAGACCAACCGCAGATCTCTCCACTGCGCTACGCTCCGGTCGAGATGACAATTCTGTTGCAAGGAAGCTCTCGCATTTTTCCTGGAGACGTGGAATCTCGTCCTCCAACAAAATTGTCATCTCGACCGGAGTGGTCATGGGCCTGCGGCCCACCCAAAGTGATGAAAAACGCCCTCCGTCCAGCAACCACTCTCCCGGGAAGGGTCACCCTCCCCTTTGTCATCTCGACCGAAGCGAAGCGAAGCGGAGAGATCTCTGTGTTGACGACCTCTCCTGGAAATGTTTTTCGACCGGAGCGTAGCGCAGTGGAAAGATCTGCGGTTCTGTCTTCTATTAGAGGAAAGGCTCAGTTGGCCGGGTTGCCGCCAATCGCTGCTCCACGAACGCAATCAGATCGTCCCCGATCAAATCTGGCGGTGTGATTAAGAAGCGTGGCTTCCCGGCGATCAGGCGTAGGGAAACCTGATTCCATCGCGGTGTAAGCTGCTGGCCCGAAGCACGCAGAAGCACAGCGTCGGCGCGATCGAGATACAGCCGTGCTGAGTCTTTAAAGTCAGCCGTGGCGTGGTCCAGAACGGTCAGATACAGGTCAGGACGGAGAAACTGCAGCAGGCTGTTGGACTCAAAAATAATGTTCTCAGCCGCTTCAATCTCTTTGCGAATACGCGACATGGCTTCAGCCAAACTGCCGAGGCGGGTGCGTACCCACAACGATCTCCTTGCCCCGGCGGCCAGGAAGCGGGCGCTGTCGGTCCCGGTGGTAGGATCCCGTTCCACGCTGATGGCAATGGTGTGCTCGTCCGTCTGACAGTCGCAGGGCTCGCCATTGGCACTACAGAATCCATGACCGAACTGGGTGATCTTACAGGCCGTCCAGTTTCGCTCCGGCAGCCGCGCGATCAGACTAGCGACCACGGACGTCTTGCCCACGCTACGGGAGTGCCCACCCACCACCACAATGGCCATTTATTCTTCCCTTTTCAGCCGCGCCAGCAATGCCAGTTCCTTGAGATATCGCCTTACCGGCTTGGCCGGTGTTCCCCAAAAGACAATTCCCGGTCCCATCAGCTTTTTCTTGGGCAGAATCCCAGCCTGACCGCCGAGGATGACCCCCGGACCCACCACGGCATGATCACCCATACCAACCTGACCGCCCAGGATTGCGCCCTCACCAACCGCACTCGAACCTGAGATGCCGGTCTGTGCAGCAATGACGACATTACGTCCAATGCTGCAGTTGTGGCCAATATGAATTAGATTGTCGAGCTTGGTCCCGCGGGCGATCCGGGTTTCCTCAAGAGCCCCGCGGTCAATGGTGGTGTTAGCTCCTATCTCAACATCATCCTCAATCACCAACGATCCTTGCTGAGGAAACTGGATGTACTCTCCGTTGGTTCGATCGCGGACATAGCCAAAGCCGTCTGCCCCCAACACGGCCCCGGCGTGGACGACAACCCGATCGCCAAGCGTGGCACCTGGATAGATCACCACTCGAGGGTAGATATGGCTGTTCCTGCCAATGCGGACCCCGGCGCCCACCACGGCTCCGCTGCCGATGATGGTTCCTGCGCCGATGCTGGCTCCCTCGTCGACCGACGCGTGAGCGCCGATCGAAACACTGGGGTCGATTTGCACCCCAGGCGCTAGCGAGGCCGTTGGGTGAATGGATGGCGTGGGCTGCGGGCCACGCAGCAGGACAGCGGCGCGGGCAAACGCCAGGCGGGGTTGCAGAGTCCGTAGAATCGGCTTATTGGCGCCGGCGATGGCCATCTGTGGTCCGGCCAGAACCGCGACCGCATCGGAGGCAAGCGCAGTTGCGAAAGAGGCCTCGTCCTCTGCGAACACCAGGCATCCTGGACGTGCGCCCGCGATGCTGGATACCCCGGTGACCATGGCGTCGAGCTGGAGACCATCGACTTCTGCACCGAGCCGTTCAGCCAATTGACTGAGAGTGATGGGCATGGGTCAAGTGTAGATTGCAGCTTCGCCCTGTGGGCGGGTCTTCCAGCGGCGATGCACCCACAGCCACTGATCGGGATATTGCCGGATGTAATCCTCGATCACCTTGGTGAACAACGCGGTGTTGGCAAAGGCATCTGCCTCCACATCCCCGCTGGCTGCCAGGGGAAGGGGGGCGCCGAAGCGGAGGATGTATTGCTCGGCTGTTTCATCCCAGAGCAAAAACCCGGGCAGCACCCGGGCGCCGGTCTTCATAGCGACACGCGCCAGGCCAGATCCGGTACAAGCGGAATGGCCAAAGAAATCCACGAACGACCCCTGGGGTGGGGTCATGTTTGTGTCCATCAAAATGCCCACCGTCTCACCCCGTCGCATGGAGGCCAGCAGACCGCGGGCAAAGTCGTCCTTATGCAGCACTTGATTGCCATGCAGGCAGCGAATGTGATTGACCAGGTTGTCGACCAGCGGATTGTCCAGGCGGCGGATCACGATACTCATGGGGTAACCCATGAGTGAGTGATAGAAACTGGACAACTCCCAGGCACCCAGATGACCGGTCAGAATGAGGACTCCTTTGCCCTCATTGCGAGCCGCCAGGTAATGGTCCAGCCCGTCATAACGGATGAAGCTCCGCGTCATCTCCTGGGTATAACGCGGCATCTGGCAGAACTCGCCCAGGAGCCAGCCTAGATTACGATAGAGTTTTCGCAGAATCTGTCGCCGTTCGGCTCGCCTCTTTTGGGGAAAGGCCAGACGAAGATTAAGATCGCCGACGCGCGTCAGACGCGGGGTGAGCAAGAAGGCAATACACCCGATCAGGGCGCCGATGCCCCTCGCGACCCTCCTCGGTGGCAAGCTCAAAAGCTTCACCGCGGTCCACACCAGCACGAACTCCAGTCGTCTCCGCATCTGC
>DASRRN010000715.1:0-42616 GCA_035695685.1 Acidobacteriaceae bacterium
CTCATTTCGCAGGTGATCTGCGGGCCATTCGCGGGTCATTCGCGGGCGATCTGCTGGCCATCTGCTAATTAATGTTGCTCACGGTGCAACGTTTTTCTTGACACTTTATATATACCTGATATATATGTTGTATTCGTAATCAATCGCGGGCCCAGCCCGTACCACTGAAAGGTGACTACCATGTTTGACCTATTCACTAACTCCCAGCCACAATCCAGCCTAGACTTTCCCGTTTCCCTCACAGAGCGGTACAAACCGCATTCCATCGCAGAGTTTGTAGGCCTCGCCAAACCAAAGGCCTTTTGCGCCAAACTCGCCGCGCGTCCCTATGCTTCCGCATGGCGCTTTGTTGGCCCGAGTGGCACAGGTAAAACCACCATGGCCATGGCGCTTGCGGAGATGATTCCCGCAGAGGTTCACCACGTCCAATCGCAGGAATGCAACCTAGAGACGCTGGAGCGTGTTTGCCGTACATGCCAATACGTGCCGCGCATGGGCTGCAAGGTGCATTTAATCCTGGTGGATGAGGCCGACCAGATGAGCCCGGCGGCCCAGCTCTATCTGCTCTCTAAGCTGGATGGCACAGAGCAGCTTCCCCAAACCATCTGGATTTTCACCTGCAACGAAACGGACCGCCTGCAGGATCGTTTCCTATCTCGCACACTCCCCGTGGAATTTTCGAGTTATGGAATCGCTGCTGATGCTGCCCAGCTCCTGCAGCGCATCTGGAGCGAGAATGCGCCGGCAAACTCGCCTGCTCCTAACTTTGCCCGCCTTGTCAAAGAGTCCAATAACAACGTTCGCGAATCGCTGATGAAATTGGAATTAGAGCTGATGGTGGCCTAGTTTCTCGCCGATCGCGCGCCAATCGTCCACGCATTACAACCTAGCGGGCCCAGCCCGTACCACTGAAAGGTGCTCACCATGATGTTCACAAAGTTGTTCCCACTCTCTCTGCTTCTCTCGCTTGCCACAATTGTGGGCGCCGTTATCTATGCGGTGCTCGCAATAGCTGAACCTCTCACCATCTTGGCTGGGGGTCGCTAATGCTGCCCACCCGTCCCTACATCTTTGAGACTGTGTTGCGCACCTGGCCGGCGATCGGCTGGCGTGGCGCGTGGCGCATCCTTCGCGCTCTCGTCACTATCGGGTTTTGTATCCTGATGGTCTATCTGGTCATGCTCTTCTAAATCGCGCTTGGCCGGCGCGTGATCCCGGCCCTGGAGATAAATATGCAAAACACATATAAGGGACTAACTGCCCGCACGATCGCCGCGCAAATGATTGCTGATCCTGCCGAACCAGCGATCTATCGAGCAACCATCGCAGGAATCTCATATCGCATACTTGCTCACCGCGATACTCTCCCGATGGCCAATGGCACTTATGCCTCTACGCTCGTACTTGAGACTTATGACGATCGCATCGTATTGAGCTGGGACGGCCAACCTTCCAGTGTTATCTCTGCGACGGTGCGAGCATGAGCAATCCGCCGCATGAACCTAAAATCGTCGCGATCGGTTCGTCGGTCCTGATGGGTGCGCGCGTCATTGCGCGCGCCGTCTCTAAGACCATGGCCAAACGCATCGCCAACGCGCTCAACAAACACATCCCAAACCGGGAGGGAGTCTAGTCATGGATCAACCTATCAAATCGCTCGCATGGCAGCCTGGCGGGATCCTCGGTCCACTTAAGGATGGTCATTATGTCCAGGTGGGCATGGGCGTGGGTTTCTATGTTCCCGAGGCTGATTTTCAGACCGTTCAGCGCCTAGCCAACGAAACCGGCAAAGTGCAGTTTCTCTCAGTCGATCGCCTCGGCCGGCCGCTCCGCGGATCTCGCGAGGAGCTGCTGGCTAATCCTGAGTGCGCCGGCGTCATTGCCTGGATCACTCCCGGCGCGTAGTGTTGAGCTAATCAGTAAACCAAGGTTTGGCCGGCATCCACATCGCAGCGGATGCCGGCCGATTTTTGTTATTACGTAATTACATTATTACGCCCATATTCCTATGCGCCGTATATCTCTTGTATATATCCCGCCGCGCTGCTATATATAAGGCGGATCCGATCGGAGGGATCCGCTTGATGATTCTCACGGTAGGTAACACCAAAGGCGGGGTCGGCAAAACCACTCTCGCCATCAATCTGACCATCGCTCTTGCCCTGGACGGCGCCGACGTTCTTCTGATCGACGGCGATGAGCAAGGCACTGCCATGGCCTTTACAGAGCTGAGGAGCGCGCGCCGGCCTGGTGGCGCCGGTTATACCGCGGTTGCTCTCCACGGCGCCGCTATACGCACCCAGGTGCGCCAGCTGCAATCCAAATACGATCACATCCTGATCGATGTGGGCGGGCGCGATTCCGGCTCTCTGCGCGCCGCGCTCACCGTCTCGAACTGGGTGCTTATTCCCACCGCGCCGCGCTCGTTCGATCTGTGGGGCGTCGGCCAGACCGCCGATCTGGTGCTCGAGGCGCGCGAAATCAACGCCAATCTCAACGCCGCGGCCGTCCTCAATGGTGCGGATCCGCGCGGCCGTGACAATCTCGAGGCCCAGGCTGAGCTGGAGCAACTGCAGGGCATTGTAGCTATGCCGTATCGCCTGGTGCGCCGCAAGGCCTACCCAGACGCTGCAGCACAGGGCCTGGGCGTGGTTGAGCTGCCCGCGCACAATCAGGCCGGCCTTGAGTTTAACCAGCTGCTCGATTTTCTCTTTGAACCTCAAAGAAACTGGAAAGGAAACTATGACGATTGCACGCAATCCGAAAAAGAAGTCTGATGTCAAAGCCGATCGCAAGGCCAGCAAATTTATAGCGGGATCCACGAACGGCGCCGGCCGCGACCTGGTGCCGGTGCTCATCAACCTCGATCGCGCGTTTCTCAAGCGCGTCGACGCCGCCGCCGTGGTGCGTGGGCTCAGTCGTACCGGCTTTGTCACCTCCGTGCTCGGCGATCGCCTGGCGAGCGAGGGGCAATAGTCCGACTTTCCCCGTACCAGACAGTTAGTCTGTTCCCGGAGATCCGGCAAAGCGGGAGGGGTGGGTCCGGGAGGGGAACCGAAGCGGTTTTCCTCCCGGAAGCCCCAGTTTCAGCAAACACCTGGCCGCTAGCCGCGAACCTAATAAATCCCAAGAATCGATCTGCCCTCGTTTTACAGGGTTTTTGCTCTGTTCACGGACCGGGGCGCAAGTCGTCAGCGTAGCCCGGAAAACCCGCCTTCCGGCAGGCAAACCCTTTACGGCGCAGTTCTCCCCATCCCCGTTGGGCGCTTCACCGCGGCGACAAGGCCATCAACGGCCGGGCGCTTACTTTGCTGGGGCTAAACTCTCACGGATTGTTTGTTGGGCGCTTCACAGCCACACTCATCCTGTACGCGTGTGCCCACCCCTGGGATGAAGTCACCATGCAGAGGCGCGGCCAAGCGCAGCATCGAAAAGGTCTGGATTTTGTTTGGGTGTTGAATGAGTAACCTTCGCAATCTTGTCTTGGCACTTCCACGGTTGCAAGCGGTGCCGGGGCGTGTCAATATGAATCCGTGGGGGTGTAATGCCTCCGATGGTTCCTTTCCTCTCTTGTCTTGGCGGATTAGATAGAAAAGGCACCCTCACAAACATCAAGGCCGGCACCCATCAGGGCAGCCGGCCTTTCTGCTGTATATACAGAAGCTATTACGGTGTGTTTTCAAAAAGCCAGCGGAGCCGTTGGTCACTCTCGCGCGAGAAACGGCCTGCGGCAAATTCGATGAAAATCGCCTTACAGTGCAGGATGGCTGCGAGCGTCCGCGCGTCGATCCTCTTCCAGTACATCGCTAATCGTCCCTTCGCTCTGCACACTTGCCGGCGATCGGTATGTTGTGCTTTGTGCCGTCCACTCCCTCCATCCACTTTCGGCCGCGCTCAAGATAGCGGATGAACTCGACAACATTACTCTGAGCCAGGGCCACCAGCTTGCTGTGGTCCTCTTCGTATGCGATTAGCAGAGAGGTATTGAAGGGAAACATCGGAGGCGCCAGCGCTCCGCCGGCTTTCAGAGATTCGAGCGAGATCGGATCCGCCTTCTGCATCCGTCCCAGGTTGTCCGGTTCGATCACCACCACAATCAGGGTGCGCTTCTCTTCCGGTAAATTGAATATTCCACAAATCATCGTTTCATTCTCCAGTCCGGTCCCGTCATGTCGACACTCACGCACATCTCCTGCAGCCGGCTCCACATGCGCATCCCGATGCGATCGCCCAGCGTCTCCTGACGTGTGGCGCGCGCGTACTCATTTTGTACATTTGTTACATTTCCGCCTGCCGGCAAATTGGCCAGGTTGGTGGTTACGATCACGGGCACTATACGGTTGTATAGTCCTCCGATCAGTAGCTCGATGGTCTCAAACACCCAATCGCTCGGCCGAGCCGCGCCCAGCTCGTCAATCACCACCAGGTCTGCATTTAAAAGCGGGGCCAGAATCTGAGCCTGGCTTTCCTTGGCATCATCTCCATAGCTCGATCGCAATCGATCCAGGAGCTCGCGCACGTCGACAAAGCGGCCGTAGATTCCCTTCTCCTCAATCAGTTGGCGTAGCGCCGCCGCGGCCAGGTGCGTCTTGCCTACTCCCACACTGCCTGTAAGCATCAGGCCAAGTGTCCGCGGATTGGCAGCCAAACCGGGTACAAACTCGCGCACAAACTGCAGGCTCGTCATCATCGCCTTAGTAGTGGTTTCCGTCTTTTTGAAATTCTGAAAGCTGGCCTCGAGGTAGCCGGCCGGGATCCGCGATCGCGCAATCATCGCCTTATACCGCTGCGATGTCTGGCACCTGCAGGGCGCCGAGCAGCGCACTCCGTCGACCAGGCGCGGCACCAGGCCGATGCCTCCGCATTCCGCGCATGCCGTCATGGTTTCGGGCGCGACCGCCGTCTGGTTTCGTTGACGAGGATCTTCAGGGCATCTGGATTCATTTTTCCCAGCTGAGCCGCTCCGCCCAGGCATTGAATTTGCTTGAGCTTGAGGCCTAGCTTTTTTGCCAGCGCACTGTTAGCCGAGGGCGGGGCCCCGCGATGTGAATTGTGCACGCCTCTGGGCATGGCTCAGTTCGCCTTCGCGGCGGCGTTGCCGGGTCTGATTATCCCCGCGATTGGCACAATAGCCGCATGCGCGAACACGACCCCGGCAGTAGCGGCCTGGAGTGCAGCCCAGCGCGTGTTAAACAATGCTGCATCCTGGGGCCGGGGCGTCCGCTCGATCTGGCCGGATACCGGACTGGGACCGGCGTAATAGCTCAGATCAGCAAGGCGGATCACGAATAACTGATCTTCCTGGCCAGGCCCCATCAGGACACCTGGCGGTAGTTGGTAATCGCATTGCGGTTTCGACTCTGGATCCGCGCCTACAAAGAAGAGCTTGAGTTTCTTCCAAAGATTTTTCAGCATCGAAATCTCCTCAGATCTCGTTCTAAAAGTTCTATTACTTGTTCCATGGTGGCCTCGGGCATGCGGATCCCATGGTGTATCCAACCGCCAAATTTTTGAGGCGCCAACTTCCCAACACAATCTGGGCAAATTAATAGCGCGCCCTCTAGCCGCGCCGCCTTCGCGGTTCCTTTTGTGGGCCAGATTGAGATGTGACACTGGTCACACCAAGCCAGCTCCGCATTGAGCAGCGATATAGTTCCGCAAATGATGAAGCATTTCTCCAAATCAAATATCCTTCAGCGAAATTTGATTCCCGTCTTTGTTGATAAGTCCGGCTTTGTTGAGCTGGTAGACGATCCCCGGCACACTGCCTCGCGCGCAGCCGATGTGGATCCGCAATTGCGTTTGAGTCAGCGAACCATGCAGCAGGAGCGCATCGATTGCCTTCGCCGTCTGCCCGCCCAGCCTTTGTTTCCAGCTCTCCCAGGCTGCGCTAGATTTTTGCGCCTGCGGGTGGCTTTGCCTGGCTTCAATATCTAACGCGTCAATCTCGCCAAAAACCATCTGCAGGCCGCGGAACAATGGCTCAAGCACTTGGCGCAATTGTGCAACGCCAACCTCGAGAGCGTGAGTTTTCTTGCGCTCATCGCGCAGCTGTTTCTCGAGGTCTCTTAATTGCTCGTTGCGGTTCGCCAGTTCCTGCTGCAGCGAGCGCATTTGGGCCTGCGCATCCGGCATCGCATTCAAGATAGAAAGGCTCATGCGGCGCCTCCGCTGGCGGCCGTCAACTTCGCGCGAAATGCGCCCAGGGTCTGCGAAAGAATCGCCGGCGCTCCAACTCGCTGAAGGCCGCGGATATAGGTGAACGCCAGTTTCAGCGCCTGCATATTCAGCCGTGCCTCGTTGTACTGGTCAATAGCCATTACATATTCGTGGCGGTGGCCATGTGTCCCCGTAATCCAGGCTTTGGCTTGAATGCGCGCTTCGTTCAGTTTTTTGAATAGAGCCGGATCCCCGCCGTCTGGTGAGTCGGGGTGACATTTGCGCGCGCGATCGCGAAATACCTCATCAATCTCAGCCATCGTGGGCGCCGGGTTATCGAGGCCTAAAATCTGCTGCCAGGAAAAGTCTTCCGTCTTCAGTGAAAACCACACTGCCACTCCAGGATCCAGCTGCTCGCTTTCGTGGCGGCTGATGAGAATGGAAGCTGCTTTCATGCGCCCCAACTCCTCCACTAGCGCCTTGAAGTATTCTGTGCGGCTTTGCTTCCATGCCGGTTGCCGTTTGCGGTCCTTGATGCGCGTCCGATCAATGCCGTCCGGCCAGCGCAGTTTCGTCTCTTCGGTTACATCAATCGTTTTGTGAGCTGGCATTATGACCCCTTCCCCGTCCATGGCGCGCCCTTTTTCGTGGGCCTCGCATCGAAGCTCAACTTTTCCAGGACCTCCTGGATAGCCTTCTCTATCGCTTCATTCTTATCCGCAGCTTCGATCTCCAAGCAATCAGGTATAGTGCCCCAGATCACTACATCAAACTTTCGCATTGGTTCCTTTCTCGAGCTCCGCCAGGGCGGTGGCCAGCTGGCGCTCCCGCTCCACCAGTGTCCAGGCCAGGTTATGGGTATCTAGTTCGCTCAGCTGCTCGGCCCGGTGGCGCTCCTCAAACTCGAGCTTGCCGCTCAATCCCGGCAGCCCCTCCACGCGCAACAGCAAGATCATCTCCGGAGTACGCATCGCAACTCTCCTTCACAGTTCCAAGACGAACGCCAAAACTTCTTCAATGGTTATCTTGTCTTCGGTTAAAACATCCTCCCAAGTCTCAACGTGATCGCTGAATCGGGCGTAATCCAACACGATCGAGCGCAGGGCCGCCCCCATGGCCGGCCTGGCCAGCATGCCGGCTTTGGCGATTGCCTGAGCATTGGCGCCTTCCTCCGCTTCCCCAAGGCCGCCGATAATGAGCGCGATGCCTCCAGGAGCATCGGGCGCTCTTACCACGAAGCGCGCGCCGCTCCAACCGCCCAATGGCGCGCTAAATTTCACTACTTCCCATGGCGGTTTTGTGTGCATCAGTCCCCCGCTTTCGGAATGTCGTAGGGCTTCCATCCTGGATTGCCCTCATTGAGCTTGTTGGCGATCGCGAGAAAGTTATATAGGCCAGCTTCTCCATGCCGTTCCTGCATGCGGATCCAGTTGCCATGCCGGCCATCATCACCAGGGCGTCCCACTCCTCCCGCGTCAAGGTGAGATTCAGTTGAACGCTGGTGCCATCCTCACTTACTTTGAACATCACTCCTCCCCGTTGCGCGCGATCACCATGCCGTCTTCGAGCACAATGCCCACCTTGCCGCTCGAATCCACCTTGGCCATCCAGATCTGGAAATCATGCTCCTTGGCCATCTTGGCCAGCATCTTCAAGCCGTCCTCGTCCAGGGCCTCGCCGTGGCGGATCGAGAGCACGCGCAACTTGGGGTTGGCTGCCATGCCGATCTCGGTTGAGATCCGGATCTGCTCACCCTCGCCCAGGTTCTCGAGGGGTAGGCCTTTGTAGAGCACCTTGCTCTCGTCAAATACCAGGCCATCCACGGGGATCTTGGCGTTGGCCAGCATGTCCCGTTTCTTCTCGTCGCGCGCATCGATGGCCCGCGTGAGTTTGGTGCTCTCGGCTTCCTTCGATTCCAGGCGCGCTTTCAAAAGGTCGTACTGCGTGCGCGCATCCATGGCCCGGTTGGTGCGTTGCGCTGCCTGCAGCTCCTGGGTGAGTGCGGTGACGTCGATCGGTTCGCCCGAGGGTGCATTCTTATGTGCGGTGATAGCCTCGCCGGCGGACATGTCCAGAGATTTGCGCACATCTTGCGCGGCCTTTCTGGTTTTCTTCTGCTGCTCCAGCTGCTGCTCGAGGCTCCGAACCCTTTCATCCTGCTCTGCAATCAACGCTTCGTTATCGTCGATCGCTCTCTGTGCTGATGCCGCTTTCGCGGCCAGCCGTTCCTTGGTGATGAAGACTTCCTGCGCCTTGCGGTTCAGGTCGCCGGCTTCATTCAGCTTTTTCAAAATCGCCTGCTCATCGATCTTCGCTTTAGGCAAACCTTCGATCACTGTCATGCCGTTCATCTGGGCCTTTAGTTCTCTGGCCTCGCGGTTGACGTCGGTGCGCGCGGTGTAATCGGTTTCGTTCGCCGCATTCAGTTTTTCGATCGCTTCGGAGTCTACGCCGGCGACCTGGCGCAGCATCTCCACCTTGGCATCGGTATCCATGCGCACAAATTCGAGCGGATCGAAGGTGAGCGTACCGATAATCTTGTCCAGAAATTCCTGGGGCGTGGTATCCCGCGTCTTACCTTTGGCCATCTCGATGTTGATGGTTGGCAGGCCACCATCGGTGCAGGTGCGAGTCACTGTGAATTCGCCGAAGTCGGCTTTCACTCTCAGCTTCTCCGCGCCCTTGCGCACCGCGCTCTTGGGCAGCGCTGCTTTGCCCTTCAACACAAACCACAGCGCATCAAGTACGCTGCTCTTGCCCTGGCCATTCTTGCCGGTGAGTTTCACCACATTGCCGTCAGGCCGGATCTCCACCACACGAATCTTTTTGAAATTCTCCGCTACCAGTTCCAGGATCTTCATTTCGTTTTCGCCTTCCCTTTTTTCGGTTCTTTGATCGTCACTTCCAGGAGCACCATGGGCATGAAACATTTAGTGCAAAACGGTGGATCCTCACCCCTGCAATCGGCCGCGGGCCGGTGCTCAATGGTTTGGCAGCCCACACATCTCAACTTGAATGTTGCGACCTGGGTCATCCGCTTTACTCACTTTCTGGTTGCTTTTTCGAGCAGATCGATCACCAGCTGCTGCAGGGATTTGCCTTGTTGGAGAGCCTGCATCTTCAGCTTGTTCACCACGGCCGAGTCGATCGCCGGGATCCGTAGTTGCTGCATTCCGTCCTTTGCCATGTGGGCAATGTTAGCATAACTGGCACAAGCGGCAAAGCGCGATCGTAAAAGTCTGAAGGAAACTCTTCAGAGTCTGACGGAAAAAGAAACGGCGCCCCGAAAGGCGCCGCATCCTCTGTCTCGCTCTGGCCGTGCTCCGTTGTACCTCCTTACTTGGTGGCTCCCTTGGCCGCCGCCATGGTGTTAGTCCAGCGTTGGCGCAGCTGGTTTAATTCCGCCTTCGCTTCGGCGTCCATCTTAGTGCCATACTTCGTACCGCCCCAGAACACGAGCACGGTATAAACCACAAATCCAACCGCATACATCCAGAAATGCATGATTTCCCTCCTTTCCTAGGACTTATTCCCCGCCTTGACCAGGCCGAGCACACTGACCTGAGAATCGCCCTGCATGCCGGCCACCTGCTTGGCCATTTCGATGCCGGCCGGGATGCCCACAAAGCCCAGCATGATCGTGGCGAACATCGCGTGCATGCTCATGGGCAGATCGATCGGCGCCTGGCCCACAAATCGGCACCCCGCATAATTCCAGATGTACATCAGGGTCATCGAGAAACAGAAGAAGGCGCGCATCCCCATCATGTAGTGATCATTCGAGACATTCTGCGCCGCCGCCGCAATCACCTTGTTTTGCTGATCGATCTGGGCCATCGCCATCTGGTTCTGCGAGTCCAGGAGATGCATCTGGGCCTGCGCCTTCAAGGCTGGATCGGGAATGAATTTGTCGATTAGATCCTTGCCCAGATCCGCGATCGCGCTGATGGGGTTGGCCGAAACCGCCGCTCCTGTTATCCCGCTCAAAACCGATGTAACTGCGCTTGCCATTATGCTGCCTCCTCCTGATTGAACAGTTCGAATTCCGCATGGCGCCGGATCCTCAGCGCCGCCACTTCCACATTCCCCGCATGATCCCAAGCCAGCAGCTGCTGGGCCGCCGCCTCGTATCTGCCGGCATTCAGCTCCGCGAGTAGCGTCGACGTCGCCAGGCGTCCGGATCCGAGGTTAAAGACAAAATCGACCAGGGCATCAAACTGCCCCTGGGTGAGCTCGACCTTGACCAGCCGATTCACGTTGGCTTCTGCAATCAGGACGTCTTTTGCCACGAGCTCTTCGCCGATCGCAAAGGTGATGCCATTCGCAAACACTTCGCCGGGCAGCAGGCGGTGGCCGTAACCGATGGTTCTGAAGCCGGCAATATCCCGGTAGACGGATCCGCGAAATCCTTCCGATCGCTTCAGTAGTGTCAGTCCGGTTTCACTCAGATGCATAAGCCCCTCATCTCATGGTCGCCAGTTTCACCAGTGCCAGAATCAATCCGCCGGCAACGGAAAGCACGGTGATGGTCTCACCGATCTGGCGCACCAATCCAAAAGCTCCGCCGCGGCGCTCGGCATAGCCGCTCAGGCGTTTGATATCGTCGCTCTGTTTTCGGTTTTGCTCGATCACCTGGCTCCATTGCTCATCCTCTCGTTTGCGGTCCTGTTGCCGTCGCAGCTCAATGTCGCGGATTTCCTGGTAAAGCCGCTGCACCGTGCCCCGCAATCCGGTATCGATGCCGCTCTTCATATCGCCATACACCGCCGCCCTCACATCGATCATGCCTTCGGCGATCACTTTAATGCCGGCCAGCTCGGCGCTGTGGCTCTGCAAGAGGGCCGCGAGCTGATGCGAGCGATCGCGCATCTCCTTCTCAAGCTCTTTCAGTTCCTCCTGGGTTTTCTCCTCTTCGGCCATCTGCAAGCCTCACTGAATTTCTGGCGATCATCAATTTCCCACGCAGCTAAACCGGATGGCATCTGTCCCGGTCCCGTTGAACGTCACACTCGACCCGCTGTTGTAGACCACATCGATGCCGTTGATTCCGGTCGAATCGTCCGGCGAGCAGACATAGGTCGAAGAAGATGTGAACACCGAAGCTCCGGTCAGCGTCACAGTCAGCGAGCCCGCCGTCAGCGTTCCCGAGCCGGTCACCATATGAGCTGAGGCTTGAATAGTTCCACTGGTGTTATAGAGCGGGGCAATCGAAGTCACGGCAACACCCCCATCAGTTGCGCTTCCATCGGCTGCAAACTTCGCAATATTGCCAGAAGCTCCGGTGCCATCGCTTAATTGCACCTTGGTTCCCGCTGTGCCATGAAAGCCGGTCAGAGTAGACGGGAGCACGGTGTTTGCATTCAGCTGGTATCCGCCGAGCGTCGTATTGGCTCCAGGCAGCGCCCCCGAGGGCGTAATCGAGCCCGTATCCGTAAAGGTCAGGGTTGTCCCCGCCCCGATGGTCGACATGAACAGTTCCGCACCCGTCGTGCGTCCGTAGACCTTGTAGCCGGTCGCGCCCCGCACCTGCAGCCAGGTGATGGTCGCCGTATTGGTGCTGGTGCCGCTGCCGGTGGTCACGCAGGTTTGAGCGCCGGGTAGAGTTTCTCCGTTCGCATTGGTAGCCGTGATGCGATAGCAGACTTGGGTGGACGCCGCAATGGTGCCGCCCGTCGTGGCAGTCGTGGGTGTGTTCTGGGTTGGAGTAACAATCGCAATCAGATTCACGTTGCCTGCCGACTGGGTGCTGGCTCCGGAAATAAAGCCTGTCGCATCGGCTGCGACTGTGCCGTATGGGGCTGTGTTGTTTGGGATATCCAGAATCTTCTGATTGCTCGTACTGTCGGTGAACACAAGGTCAGTGTTGCCGTTGCCTGAACCTAAAATCCACCGCTGCGTCCCGGCCACAATCAGATCCCACTCGCAGCGTGCTCCAACATTAGCGGTGTTGCAGTAAAACTGAGCGCCGCCCGAGGCTGAGTTGAACGTAGATTTGACGCCTGATTTGGCCGTTGCCCCTGAACTGTTCACCTCGAAATCAAACGCGGTGGCCGAAGTCGATCCGGCAGTGACGTTGTTCACTCCTACTACAAACTTGCAGCCCGAGGGCGCGGAAAAGCTGGCAGTCTGCACGCAGAAGTAAGACTGCGAATGCAGGTAATCCCAGACGTTCAGCAGCGAGGTGACGTCGATTTGCGCATCCGCGTTGGTGCGATAGGCATGAAACACCGACGCGAGAGGATTCTGGCAGTTTCCCGCGACTGCCGGATTGCATAGTCCCGAGCCCTGAGAGCGGGGATCGCTGCTGCCGACATAAAGGTCGGTCGTCATGGTGCCGGTGTTGGCGACGGGGTTTGCATTTGCCCCAAATACTGTATTCAGGCCAAGGGCATTCCAGAGTTGCAGGCCATGCGCCAGGTTCTCATTCAAATTCGAGTGCACTGAGAAATCCAGTTGCCCGCGCGCCTGCATATTGGCGGAAGTCTCGTTGAAGTAGTTGTCAAAATAGAAATAGCCGCTGGCCTGCGAAAACTGCCGCTCCTGATCGTTCGTCACTCTCGGGCAGTTGTTCCCGGTGTTCAGGATGTCGTAGCTGCCGGTGAACTCGAAATCGACAAGAGGATTGTTCGTCGTCCATTGGCTCGTATACTGCCCAAGCCAGTAACTGTAATCATGGAAGGTTGTCGGAGCGGCGGTGGTGGCCTGCTGGCATCCGCCCGTCCCGCCCGAAGTTCCATTCTCTTTCATCTCAAATGCAGCCACGGCGTAGTCGTCTGAAGCGAAGGCATTCCCGTTCTCCGTGGCCGATCCGTCGGCGTGGGTAAAGTTGGCTTTAAACTGCGAGCTTGAAAGTCCACTAGAAAGCACCGTCACCGATCCGCTATTCCCGGCCCCATCCTTGCCGTTCATGAACGCGCCGGTTACCAGACCGCCGACCATGATCTTCTGTCCGGTCACAAACGTATTGGCCGCCGTGAAGGTGACGACATTCAAACTCAGGCTCCATGCTGTGATTTGCACGGGAGCGCCGGTCGCGGCCTGAAACCACGGTCCCACCACGGCGGTCGGGGTAGACACGCTGTCCGGCAGGCTCAGGCCTGGACGCGCAGTGCCGCCCACGTTGATGATGCCGTTACTAGCGGTGTTATACATCCCGACGCCGAAGACGTCGATCGCGCCTCCAGACGCAGAGACGGTCATCGTGTAGTAATCAGGCACCGCCTGAACCGTGGTCGTGACCGCCCCGATGGTCGATGCATTACTGAGCGACCCGGAAAAGATCGTGCATCCAGCCGGGCAGGCTCCCGACGCGCCGCTCGTGATCACGACCGTCATCGTTCCCGGGGTGGCGCTGCTAATCCCGTCCAGCAGCTCCTTGACGTAATACACGCGGAAGGTGTTGGCGTAGATCGAGGCACCGCCAGAGCCATAGGTCACGCTGCTGCTGGTTGCAATATTGGTGACGATGCCAGTAGGCGCACGGGTGAAATCGTAAGGGACCGTCGTGCCGTTGTTCTTCGTGATGGTTCCGGTGCTGGAGTTTGTCGTCATCCCACCGCCGCCAGACCCGCAAGGGATGCCGATGCTGGTCTGCAGCGAGCCGGAGCCGTTCATGTCGAACCCGGCAGCGCCGAGGCGACTCACCAGTCCGCAATAGATGATGAAGTTATGAAACAGGGCCGACGAATCGCCGTTCGGGATAACGCGGAGCTGAGAGGGACTATTCCCGCTCCCGGACTGCATGTTGCCGATCGCGTTCAGCGTCGAATTGAGCGTATAGAAGTTTTGCGGCTGCGGGGCCCCGACCAGATTGCCCTGATGAGTCTGGCCAAGGTTAGGATCGTCGCTCAAGAAAACAGCCGGAGAATCTGTGTAGCTCACGGTTTGCGACGCGGTAGGGGCCTTGATCACCGCCCCGGCAATGGCAGCGGCTGCGGAAGCATCGGCATAAGCCTGCGAAGAAATCCCAGTCCCGCCAGTCCCAGGCGATGCCGTAGGCGTGGTCGGCGTGCCCGTCAGGGCCGGCGACGCGAGCGGAGCCTTGAGGCCGAGCGCCGTATTCAGATCGGTCTGCGAAGATAGCGTGCCCGTGATGGATCCCCACGCCGCTCCCGATCCGGTGCCGCAGGCCGCGCCCGCGTCGGCCAAGGTCATATAGCCGCCCGTGAGCAATGCGTTGATGCAGTGCCCATTCGTAAATCCGCTGCTCGGGAGCCTCACCGCCGCACCGCTCGCGTCGAGTGTCCCGGTGAAGACCGGGCTCGCCAGCGGAGCCTTGAGGCCCAGCGCAGTCGCCAGATCAGTCTGCGAAGATAGCGTGCCTGTGATTGATCCCCACGCCGCTCCAGCTCCTGTGCCGCAGGCCGCGCCCGCGTCGCCGATCGTCATCACCAGACCAGAAACCACGGCCGTCAGGCAATGGCCATTCGTAAAGCCGCTCGAAGAAAATTGAGTGGCAGCTCCGGTAAGGTCTACCGTTCCCGTGAACGCAGGTGAAACTAGCGGAGCTCCGCCCAGATTTGAAAGCGTGGTTGATGCCGTGCCTGATCCACTGAAGTCGATAGGCCCGGTCATGGTCCCGCCAGTAATCGGCAGGCCCGCGCCGATTGCCGACACGCAACTATTGGTTACTACGTTATAAAGCTGGCAGCCTGCGGGCCATGCGATTTGTGTATTCGGATTGATCTTGGTCTGAGCGTGACTCAGTGCAGCTATCAGCAGAAACCCCAGGACTGCCGGAATGGTTTGCGCTAGCAGCCGCTCGCGTGGCCCGAATTGTCTCTTGCTGTTTTTAAACCACACAAAGCGCATTGATCTTGTCTCCTACCTGAGTGTTGAAACTGAGAGTGATGGCCGGCCCAACCAAGGTGTAATCGGGCGTGGGTACAGCATTGGGGTCAAGGATCGTGCCGTTATAGATCACTGCGACCACGGGCGTCCCCGGCGCAAGATAATGCGAGCCTGGCACCGCGCCCACGCAGTCCCTGACCGCAAGCACTCCAACAGGAAATCCATAGGGTGGCATAATCTGCACCGCCTCACTGAGGTCAATAGTTCCAGCACCATCGAAACGATACATGCCGGCTTGGATCACGTTCTTGTCGTCATCGAGCACCGCGATTTCGTAAAACGTCACATCTGGACCTGGCTCTATCACGTCATTGCCAAAGAGCTCGATCGAGAGCGGCCCCGCTCCGACCTGGGGCCCGACGATCTGGGGAATGGTGGCATCGGCGAGCATGCAGGTTCCCGGTACCGCCGGCATCACGGGACCGGATCCGCACAAAGTGATGCGCAGATATCCGCCGGTATCGGCGCCCGCGAGAATGGTCTCGAGATGGGCGGTAAGCGTGATTTGCGGTGTCAGTGGCATTTGCGCCTCACTTGAAAAACCACACTGGACCGATGTGCGCCGTCCGGGGATGATCGTCTGCGCAATTGAGCACTTCTTTCTTGAACCAGGCCTCGATCGGGAAAGCCGGATCGATATAAAAGAGCGCCCCGCCAGTCAGGTCCTCTGTGATCTCCGACGTATAGAGCTCATCCAGCCGATTCAGAAACACCCGCACATTGCCGCTGCGCATGTTCGGTATATCCGGCGGATATCTCGTGGCGCACTTTGCCGGCGCCGACTGGGCCACCTCGAGCCAATCGCCCCAGCCCTGGAAGACACGGTTACGCAGGACCTGGGCCACGGCCAGCATGTTGTTCACGCCGCCGTACCGCGCTCCCTGCTCGATCGCAAACTCTGCAATCTTCGCCCGTGTGAAGGTGTCGAGGTTCATTCCGGAACTCCCGAGTGTCTCTTCAACATCGAGCTGGCCATTGCGTGAAATGTTTCGCGCGAACCTGTGCCATTCGCAAAATGTTCATAGTCGATGCTTCCATCGGAGTTAATGCAGCGCGCGGTAATGATCACGTCGGTGACGCGTCCCATCTTTCCGCTTCTCATCTCGCGGGCCCAACGAATCATCCGGCCGGTGCAGTCGTAGGGCGTTCCGATGTCAATCACGCGAAGCCGAGACCTTTTTTTCTGATCCGGCCAGTTCTTGGCGCCTGGCACAGTCTTGTTCATATCGGTCTCCCCACTCTGATTTGCCGATAGACCTTCAGCTGCTCCCGGTACCAGCTTCCAGCTTCTCCGATCGGCGGCCCGAAGGCCTTGTCTACTTCCTTTTCCGTCAGGATCTCGGCCGCGATCAATACCAGCATTGCCGTCCGCCACCCGCGGTACTTCTCCTTGGTCGCGACGCCGTAATCATCGAATCGCATCATGCTCCACTCCGGACCTGGATCCTGGAGGCTGGTCAATGTGCGGCGGACTTTCTGCCCTTCGCGGCAAGCCATGTAGTTCTCAAAGAGCAGATCTTTCTGCCGCTGGGTGCTCACGTGGGCCAGCTCCTCGAGGTAGCCGGCTTCATCCATGGCGACGGGTGCGACCCAGGCGTTGACTCCTACCAGGCCGTGCCGTGTCCAGTCGTTCAACCAAATCCGCGCATCGCGGTGCTCTTCTTCCCTGGCATCTACGCCGGCTTGGCGAAGCTTGCGCAGCACCGCGCTCGCGTAGAGCGTGTTTACCAGGCGCTCTTTCTCATGCTCCTTGGCCCATCGCTCCTGACCTGGTAGCCGCTGGCGTTTGGCCTTCTCGCGGTTCGATTCGTAAAGCTCGAGGTTTTCATCGACCCAGGCCGAAGGATCGTTTTCCAGGCGCCTGAGATTGGCGATGGCTGGATCGTAGTGACCTGGTGCATCGAACTCGCGATCAAAATCCAGGTTCTTCATCTTCGAGCGGACGCGCGTTCTTTGCCGCACCGCCGCCCAGTCGAATTCATCCCAGTCCCGCTCCTTCTCCGCGCGGCCGCCTTTACTCTCGGCTGCAGCCCGCGCCAGGCCGGGATCGTACTTCAGCGTCGGTGCGCTCTGGTGCTGAACCGGGATGATGATATGCGGCATATATGTCCTCAATAGGTTGCGTATATCTTCGAGCATTTCGTCGGCTGTCCTGCCTTCCCAGAAGAAAGGGTAGGGAGGGGTGGGCTCGATTCCAACCCCTCCGTCCGGTTGGCTTAGGTTGTCTGTCCCGCTACCGCCGCTGCGATCTTCTGGTTGGGAGTCAGATCGCCCGCTGCGGTCGTGACCTGGGCTTCCGGGGCCGTGCCTTCTTCCGGGATCGATACTGCTCCTACATCAAACACGAGCTTGATGCTGGTCAGCACAGGCGTGGGTGGCGGAGGCGGAGGCGCGAAATCGACCGTCACATCTTGGACGTCGGTCAGCTCCAAGCCTTCGGCCGTCTTGAGTGATGCGGTAACCTCGGCAACGCCCTCGGATACGGCCGTCACTTCCGCGGTCTCGCCATCTGGATTTTCCTCGATCGTGGCCACCGCTTCGTTATCGATTTCATAACTGACGGACGGCATCACGAACCCATCGGGCATGGGGTTACCGTTCTGATCGAATCCAAGGACGGAAGCCGTGGCCACCTGTCCTGCTTCTTTGAGGGTTGCTGCTCCTGCTACTGGCGCCATGGCGCGTTCTCCTTTGGTTTGGTTATGAAAAACAAGTTCAATCATTTTTAGTTCCGGCTTCGTCCGGTGACGCCGCCAGAAATCTTCAAGCATCTCGGCCGCTTCCTGCTCTTCATGCAGTATCCGGTTGCGCCGCTGCTCCAGCCACGCCAGCATCCTGCGCTCCCATTCCTCCATCATGGCTGGCCCTCCTGATTGACTGAAGGAGCGAATACTTTTCTATCTGTGCCGTCATTCATGTAAGCGTGCGTCCTATCGGCATAAGCGCTAGCTGAAGCATCTGAAGTGAAGATTCCGAGATGTTGACCCGTTCGGATGTATTGATCTGTCGCTCGATCTTGCAAGCGCTGCATTTCTTCGGAGCGGGGGTTTTTGTAATCCCGAGGAATTTTCCCGTTGGGAGTTAGAAAGCGACCGTCCGCGATTGTCGGTACGAGCGCAAACTGAGGGGCATTCTCATATTTTCCGTTCCATGGCTGGCCGCTTTTATCTAGCGGAATAGTCATCGAGAAAATGCTTGAATGCGATCCGTCGAAGTTCCGGATTGATGGGCGATGGTTCACGTCAATATTTCCCCGTTGGAGCATTCCGTCAATCGGCTTTCCTGCTTGTGGTCCTGTGTCATACGCGGCCCCGTGTTCCTCGTCTGTCTCTTGCTCTCTGTTTCCCTGTTGCGGAGTCTGTTGCTCCTGGAACGGAGTTGCGATCGCGCGTGCAATCAACGGGGCATAGTGCTGCGGGCTGAGATGGTTTCGCGCCGCAAAATCGAGCAGCTTGCCCACATTGGGATTGGTGGCCGCCTGGCGCATCACGTAGCGCATGCCATCGGCGAGCGCTGCGCCCGTCAGTGCACCGGTCCATGGATCAGCGCCGGCTAGATGAGCCACTGCGGCGCCGGCCATCGCGCCCATGCCGCCGCGGCCGACATGCCGGCCCATTTCGAGCATGGTTTCTTTGGCCACACCAGAAGCCGCGCGCGCCGTGCCGGCATTTGAGAGCAGCAGGGTGATGCGCTTCAGGTTGCTCACTCCCTCCTGGCCGATCAGCCGCTCCGCATCTGCGCGGTTAGTGCCTTGTCCCAGCCATGCTTCGAGGGCCCGGGTGCGACCGGTCATGATGCGGGGCAGGCCTTGCGCGCTCTCTTCAGAAGTAATGCCGTTCATCATCCGCTCGGTCACATTGTGGAGATTCGAGAGAGTCATCGAATCGCGCCATGCCGATTTGGCCGCCCGATAATCGGTGGGCGAGATCTCGCTGGCATGGCGGGTCATCAGATTGTTGATTGCCTCGTTGGCTTCACTTAACCGCACCTGCGCCGATTCGACGGCTTCCATGCTGGTCGCCGAACGGATCACCTGCTGGGCTTGTTTGACCTGGCCGTTGAACTTCGTGAAATCCCCGCCGCTCACTCGATCGAGCGTTTCGTAGATTGGTTTGGCCGCGGCCTGCACCTGTGCCGCGGCGTCGCCGAAGGTATTCACCTGGCCCACAGCCGCCGTCACATCGGCCGGCGAGAAGCGCTGCACGTAAGGACTGGCGTGGTAGAGCCCCAGCTGCTCCTCGAGGGCCTTGTACTGGTCATCAATCAGGCCCTGCTGCTTGGTCGACAGGCTGTCATAGGTCGGACTTTGACGCAGATCGTCAAGCTGCTGCAGCCACGCCTGAGCCTCGTGTGGATTGGCTGTGGTCAGTGCCCCTCCGCCGCCGACGGTTTCGCCACGCGCTTCGGGCGCCGTTCCAGTGCGAATGTCGGCGCCGGTCCCACCTTCCGCGCCGGGGATAATCCGCCCTGTTCCTCCGATCTCTGCTGTGCGCGTCGGCGCGCTTCCAGTTTTGAAGCGTGGATCCTTGAATGCCGCGCGCGGTTCCTGCGCCGCCGAGTGCGCTATCTCACCAGTGGGCGTTTCCTTGGTCGGTGGCCCTTCGAGTCGGAAGGTGAACGGTTCCGCGCCCTCCGGAGCTGCGAGCTGGGGCACGGCTTCAGCCGCCGCATTCGCTGTACGGTTGCCGTAGAGATTCAGCCAGGTGAGCGCATTCCCTGCTCCCTGGCGTGCGGTGTTGCCAAGTACTGCTTGCGCACCTTCCTGCTGTGCCTCGGCTATCTTCGGCGCACCCGCTGCGCTGGCTCCGGTAGGCTCGCCGGCATCGTTCACTTGTTCGGCCAGGGCCGGAATCTCTTCGCCGGCAATTTTGAGAGTCTGTGGCGCGCGCTTGAGTAGTGCCCTTCCTGCAGCTCCTGCAGCTTCGCCTGCTGTGCGCCCCGCCCCGCCGAATGCCGCGGCCTCGGCCGCCTGGCCGGGATCGAGAGTATGGCCGTAGGTCTGCGCGCCCATCAGGGTCGCATCCTTCGCGGCCTTCAGGCCCACCGCCAGTAGTCCCGCAATCTTGGGGTTGGCTTTGACGACCTGGGCCACCTGCTGCGCCTGTTTCAGGTGCTCGGCCGCTTCGGCCGTGCCGGCCGCGGGCCCCACCATTTTCAAAAGTCCATCGGTCCCGATGTACTCGAGTACCTGTTCGCCCACGGCGCCCACGTTCTGCCAGAAGCCTTCCGGCTGCCCTCCGGAGCGCAACCAGTCCGCCGCATCTTTCATGTGCGCTGCCATGCGGTTGCCTGGGTTTTTGGTATCAGTCAGCGCCGCCGTGGCTTCTTCTTCTGTCGCGCCCGGGTGCGTGGCGATATAACCCTTGGTGTCGGGGCGCTGGATCATATCGAGCACGTTGCCCACCAGGTGCGCGCCCGAGTTCAGCGCGCCCCACAGCATTCCTCCGGTAGCCGGCGCCTGGTATTGCTCATCGGTTTCGTTCTCGCCGGTCAATCCTGCTTTCGCACGCTGCATGCCGGTAGCAGCGGGGCCAGGTCCTGGACTCCCAGCCCCGCTGACCGGCTGCCCGGCTACATGGGTTACCGCCCATGGATCCGGAGCTTGGGGCGGCGGCGCCGCTCCGCCCGGTTGACCTACGCTGACTACATTCCAGCCGCCCATCTACTTCGCTCCTTGAGGCTGCAATTGCACTGGCTTGCCGTTCACCATCTGCCAGGTCTGGCCGTTACCGAAAGTCACGGTTCTGCCATTTGCATTCTGCAGGGCAGTCAAGGCTGCTGGCGGTAGCCCTGTGCCGGCGCCGCCACTCGGCTGCATTCTCGATCCCAGTCGGTCGGCATCCACTTGCTGTGCTTTGAAATCAGGATCGAGATTCTCGCGCGCCGCGGTCGCCGCCGCGGACATTTGCGGCATCGATGCCTCATAGGCTGGGCTGGGCGCTGAATTCATCCACTGCTGCTTGAATTCATCAAATTTGTCGCTCATCGATTTGGCTTGGGTAAGAATTGCCGCATCGCGTTTGCCGGGCAGCGTGGAGAGCAGCGTATCCTCAATTTTCTGAATCGCTGGAATCGTCGGGTTGCCATAGAACTTCGAAAGCTCGACGGCTACGGTGTGCGCCTTGTTTGTGTAAGCCGTATAGGCCGGCGAGAGCGGGTTATGGCTGGCTGAACTGTTTAGACTTTTTAGCTCGTTCATGTGGCGCAATGCCGCGCTACCCGAATTGAGCTGATCTGCAATTTTTCCAGAGGTGAATTCCTTATAGGTTTTAGCGTAGGATTCCACTTTTGACTTGTCGAAGCCTGGATATTTCTGCGCTACCGCGTCCATTATTTCTGGCTTTTTAGCCATGAGGTAAGACAGACGCTCCGCTCCTGTTCGGCCCGTGCCAATCAGGTCCACCAAGGATCCGCCGGCGCCGCCCGCCGTTGCTGCTGCTTCGTTATCTTCATCCCACTTCGTATCCGCGTCGGCTTTCCTCGCGTTCGCATAATCGAGCGTGTTCTCAGCCTTCGCGCGTCCGCCTTCGCGCTTCTGATCCTCGGCTTTATGGAACTCATCGAGCGCATCTTTCGATTGCCCCATCAGCAGTTTCGAAGCCTGGTCATTGGTGATCGATCCGCTCGGAATGGTGAACGTCTCTTCGTTCAGCTTTCCGTCCTTGATCGATTTCACCGTGATGGGAATGTCTTTGGTGATTTTCGAACTCTGCCAATCTGGAGTTACCAGACCAACATGAAGTCCATCGACCTTGCCATTGCCGTCGATGTGGGGAATCGCCACCAGTCGGCCGTTAGCCTGGTGATCGTGCAATAATGGCGCTTTTTTGAACGCCTCAATCACAGCTGGCAAATCAGCATATACACCCATGTCCTGCGAGCCTTCGCCTCCATCGGCAATCATCTTGGTGAAGTTTGTTTCGCGTTCCGAGTCCGCCGCCGCCGCGTCCACCTGCGAGCGCCCCAAGCGGAAAGTCGATTCCGCGATCTGGTGCGAGAGTAGAGCATTTTGCGCGTTCGAAGTTGCAGCCTTTTGCTGCATCTCGAAGTCTTCGTTGGCTTGCTGGCGCTGTTGCTGTTGGCGCTGCTGCACTTGCTGTTGCCTGGCTTCGATGCCCAGGCCGATCTTTTTTGAAGTGGATCCTGGTCCCGTGCCGCCGCCGGCCGCTGCGGCTCCATAGCCGGCCAGAGCTCCGGAGATGATGCGCTTCCACTGCTGGCCAGGTCCGCTCTTGACCGCGGTGGCCACCATCTTGCCAGTTTGCGGATCACGGGCCAGGGTCACATCCGAGGATCCGCCCAGGGCGTTCAAAATGCCGTGATAAACCTTCGTGCCCCAGCTGTCAGCCTTCTGCTGTTCGAGCGGGATCTGGTCATTTTCACCTGGAGCCAGATGCTCGACTTCAGGCTGTGGCGCACGATTGACGTTATCCGCCGGCGCGTTAACATTCGCAGTAGAAGAAGGCGCCGTCGTGGCGCCAGGGGTCGCGGCCGGCGCCGCATCGGAATTAGGCGAGGTCGGTGTGCCCGTCATTGGCTGCGTCCCGTTATCGACTTCAGTTTCCATACTTCCTCACAAGCTCCATCCCTTACCGCCGGCATTTGCCGCCACGCCTCCCAATGCTCCCAGCACGTTGCCCCATACGCTCTCCTGCTCCTGGGTAATGGCGTTGGCCTCGCTATTCGCTGTTCCAGCTGCGTTGTTTGCCGATCCCGAAAAACTGTTGGGATTCCAGCCCGCGGCGAGATCCTCTTCGCCCGCCACCGCACCCTGCCACTCGTTATAGCCTTGCTGATAGCCAGCCTGCTGAATGCCCAGCTTCTCCGCACTCTCGGTCGCCGCTCCGGTGGCTAGCAGTTCCTCGTTTTCTTCGTTCTGGGGTCCGCCGGTCAAGTTCACATTGCTGGTGCCGCCGCCCTGGGTTGCCTGGTTCTCCTGGAGAGCAGTTTTCGCTTTGGCGTACTCCTGCGCGGTGCCCTGGGTGGCTGTAGTATTCAGATTCTGCAGCTCGGCATCGCTGAAGCCCATCTGATTAGGCCCTTTGGCCAGGATCGGCTCAAATTGTTTATTCAGCGTGTTCTGGATGGCGCTGAAATTCGAGTAAGCCGTGTTGTAGGCCTGGATTTGGGTCTGATAGAACTGCGCTTCTTCACTTTGCAGGCTCAATTGTGTTGAAGATGGTCCGCCGCACATCAGGCTGCCTCCTTTGGTTCCTCGGGGCGCCCAATCACGCGCACCATTTCGTTGGGGCTTTCGACAAATCCCAGACGTTTTTTCGCCATCTCCGCCAGCTCGCGATCCTCGGTTTCGAAGATCCATTCCTCGGCGCCGGCTTTTGCCAGCTGCACTTCGAGGTAGGCGATGCCTTTTAAGAGGGCCATGGCTGCGCGCCGCCGGCTCTTCGAGCTCTGTGCCGGAGCAAACTGGATGTTGACTCTCGAAGCTCGGCTGAGACGGATAAAGAACACGACTCCGGTTTTGTCCTCGAGGGCGCAGCAGGTAGGGCGCGGATCGGGTGCAATTTCGCCGTTCTCATCGGTTGCCAGGCCCATGAAAAATTCCGGATCGAGTACTCCGTTATGGCGCTGATCGGCCTCAATCCAGGCCTCAAGCGCCGGGCGGTCCGCATCGGTCACCGCGCGGAGTGTGTATCCATCGAATTCAGCCAAAACGTTCTGCATATCCGGCATATATATCTCGGCTATTGCTTGATGATCGGCAAATAACGCCGGAAGGGCACCTGGCTGCCCCGGTAGAACTGGCGTGCATACACATCCGCCCCACTCGCCTGGGTGGGCAAACTGGCGATCATCAGCGCGCCCACCCCCTCACTGCCGCGCTCGATCGGCGGAACTGGATTCGCGATCGGCACCGGGTGGCTGGGTTCGACCGCTGGCGCGCGTCCTATAACTCTGGCCGGCATCACTTCCTCGCTTTCTCGGGCAGCCGCCCGTAGATGGTGTGGGTCAACAGTTCATTCGGGAACGGCTCTGCCTTCCAGCTCACGGTGGTTTGCACGTGCCGGCACTTCACTGGCTGTGCATCCTGCATGGCCCAGAAGCGCCGCGTTGTGACGGTCTTTGAAGCCGGCAGATTGGGCGGATCGTTCGACACGTTGACCAGGTTTGAAAATGTTCCACTGATCTCGTCGTAGAGCAGCCCGATTGAAACCGGCGAGCTGCCCGCGAGTGCGATTTCTTCAGTGGTGACAAATTGCAGGCCGACTGTCGTTCCTGGCTGCGCCATCACCACGCTGCCAATGATGGCGGTGGCCACATAGGGCACATCGTTATCGGTCGACACGCTTGAATCGCGCATCAGAATGGGACCCTCCGCGGCCGGGCCCAATAGCAGACGTTTCTGACCGGGCAGGATTTCGACAGAGGCGATCGCCTTTACGCCGCCAGTAATCAGCGCGCGCGGACTCCACACATTGCCGCTCTCAGGCGCGGCCACCGCGGCCATGCGGTACCAGCCTTCGGCGCCATCGGCCACATAGAGCGCCATGTCGGCACTCGATCCCTGGTGCCAGGCCATATAGGTTGCGTCCGTGGTGTATTGCTGGTTGAACAGATCTCCGATCGGGAATCCTACCTCGAGCTCGCCGGCGCCGGGATCCATCGAAACCACCTGGCCCGAGGTGAGCATGCCGTAAGCCGTCGATCCATTCACGGTGAAAGCATCTTGATTGGCCAGGCCCACACCCTGCTGAAAATTGATCACATAGAAAGGCGAAGAGGCCGTGCCCTGGCCGAGGACCGCCCACACGTCGGAGTTGGTGTAAACAATCATGCCGATCGAGGTTGGCCAGCATGTCACGCCGAGCGAGGGGAAAGTGAACTGGTTTTTTGGCGGGAAAGCTTCGTTCCCGCTACCGGTGATGGTGTCCGGTCCGCCTGAGTACTTCAACACGTTTCTGACGAATCCCCAGATGCGGCCGAGGTAATAGCACTGCGGCGTGAATCCGGCCGGTGGCGGGTCGTTTGAGTCTGAGATTGGCGCGGTGATGAATTCATTCAGTGCGTCGTCCGGTTTAGTGTCGGTATAGATCCAGGATCCTGGATCCGATCCTACAGCCGGATTGGGAAACTCATCTTCAAAAAGCAGCGTGGATCCGCCTTCGAGCGTGCGCCACAAAACAATGGTGTCAATTTGCGAATCATTGGGCAGGCCTGGCGCCTGGATGATTGCCTGGTTGCTCTGCGCCACAGTCAAGGGCAGGGAAAGAGGGCTGGCGGTACCAATGTGGCCGGTGATCGAATTCTTACCGCTGTAAGCCCAGATCCATGCGTCAGTGTTGGCCGGTGTGTAGGGGCCCGCATTCAGCCACAACTGTGTACCGTCGGCGGTACTCTTGCCGGCATCCTCCTCCCAGGTCGGTGCCGCCGCTCCGGATTCCCCCAGAGTTTGCGGCGTCTGCAGGTTGCCGTTCGCGTCCTCGATGATGTTGGCGGTGCTTACATTCTGCGCAGCTCCCGGCCACGCCGGCGCGGCTCCGATATTTGTCCAGACCACGGTATTGTCAGTCACCGTGGTGGCGTTGCCGTTTGTCCAATTCGGCGTACCGACGCCACTAGTCCCGGCGGTAGTGCACTCAAAGGCCACCGTCACAGTGATCGGAGTTTGGGTGAGAATCGCATAGGGCGGATAGGGGAATGTCTGCGCGGTGGTGATGTAGTAAGTGAAGGTCACCACAACCACCGCACCCACTGCGTAAACTGTGGTCGCGGCCCAGTTCGGCGGCCCCAGGCAGGTCCAGGCCGCGGTGTTGTCGGCCGTCACCACGCCCACAACCACGCTCCACGCCGGAGCCGCGCCTCCGGTTATGCCTCCCGTTGTCAGCTTCTGCACATTGCCGTTCGAATCGATGATGACGTAGGCCGAGGGCGCGTACCAGGTGTTCGCTTGCCAGGCCGGATAGATGCTGGGCGCGGGCGATTGCGTTACGATCGGCGCGACAGTCGGCGTTTGAATACCCCAGAGCTCGACAGCCGGGCCGCGGCAGATCCATATTGCCCCGCCATCTACGGTGGCTTGGCCGATATCAGTGCCCCATGCCGGCGCGACTGTTCCCGTGATGCCGTTTCCGGTGCTGGCGGTACCGGTCTCCGCGCTGAACGCGGTCAGTGGCGGGTTGCCTGCAACTACAACGTCAATAAACGAGACCTGGAGGCTGTTGTTCACCTGAATGTCTGGCGGCGTGGCTCCATTGAGCGAGGGCACCGTGGTTAGCCCGCTCAGGTTCAGGCTGATGCCGTTGGGGATGGTCAGCGGAGTCAGCGGCGCAAAGAACAGGGTCACCAGCCGCGAGGGCGGCCCCGGCAGTCCTGACGCCACCACGCTGATGTTGGTGACGGTGGCGGCCTGCGCGCCCACGGCAACCTGCAGGTTGCCATTCGAGTCAACAATAAAGTCGCCTTGATTGAAGAGGGTGAGTGCGGCCCAGCTCTTCGCGCTGAGCACCCACTTTTCCTGATTCATGCCATCCGCGAAGTAGCAGATATTTCCGACGCTCTGAAAGTTGGTGCGCCCCGCATTCGGATCCTTATTCCAAAGCACCTGATTGTTAGCGGGTCCGGTCACATCGCGGACCGTGGCGGGGTTGGCCGCCGGCGATACCAGGGCATTGCCGGTGTCGGGGGTGTCGGCATAGTTGTCGAAGCCCTCCACATAGAACGCCTGCTGAAGGGCCGTCAGGCCTGGGGGTGGGATGGTCATGGGATTGGGCGCGTAGCCGTTCAGCGCCGGGTAGGCGGTCAGCCCTGAGAATTTATATGTCTGCCCGGTCAGGATCCCCGGTACCGCCGTGGTGAACGTCACAATCACGTTGCCCGCCCCGTATGGACCCGGAGCGAGCCGGATCACCTCGACCGAGGCGATGGCCAGATTGTCGGGCGTGTTGTCGCCGTCGACCGACGACAAAACATGGATCTGCTCCGTAGATCCGGAAAAAGCACGGAATTCGTAGAAGCGATTGATAGGTGGAAAAGGCCCGGCGTTATAAACCGAATTGCCCGGCCGGCGCGCCAGAGTGAGCCGCGTGGTGATTTCGGTGTTCTCGCCGCCAATCAGCCGTTCAAAACGAATCGCGGAATAAAACTTCTGATAGAGATAGGGAACTGCGCCCGCGCCCAGCGGATTTCCCTGTGTCCACATGCCGGTAAAGAATTCATTGGTATGGAGAGCCGCGGCCGAGATCGGCTGAACCTGGGCACCTGCGGAAACGAGCGGAGATTCCGGCATCAGCTCTCCCTCGCCTTGTAGCGCTCGGCTGTTGCCAGCTGAGTGCCTTGCAATTGCGCCATCACCCGCGTCCAATTGGCGAGGAAGATATTGCGCTCGAGATCCGTGAGGCCGCCCTGCGCTCCTAACAGGGCGGTGATGAATTTGGCGTTGTACTCATTGAAGCGCGCGTCAAAGCCAATCAGGCTCATCAGCGCCAGGTGGCCCCACTGGCAGATGTAGTTTTTCTCATCCGGTACCGGCGCCCAGGTGAAACCGAGCGAAGCCAGTATCGGGGCCTTTTTTTGATAAATAAGAGTGACGTCGTAATTCTGATCCGGCGCCGGCGTGAGGCGGAAAGTGATATTGCCCAGGCCGTCATCGAGAAATGGCGCACAGAATGCCGGCCGCGCCTGCGATGCATCAATATGCAATAAGTTTCTGACCGCGATTTCGAAGGGCTTGCCCGCGGCCACTGCCTGCACGGTGCCACCTTCGAGAAAACTGAAATTGTCGAGTCCGCCGACAGTGGTGTCCTGCACCGCGGCGGCGAAGTTCACCAGGCCGCGATTCCAGGGCCACGCGAAAGGCGGCCCCAGCATGGTCTGCAGCACCAGGTTGGCCGAAGACAGGGCCGGCTCCATTCCGTTGATCAACACGGGCTGCTGCTCTAAAAAGCTGAGCTCCCAATTGATCGTGTCCTGGATGGTTTTGGTGCTCGGCATTTACTTCCTTCTCTTCGTCTTCCATCGGCTTTGTTTCGAGTGCTTCACTTTGTGAGCCACGCCGGCCACAACAGCAGTTTTCAAATTCGGCGCCGGGATTCCGTGCATATGTCGGTAGGCGTTCCAGGCCTTGTATGCCGCCTTGCTCTTGAATTTTTCCGTTGGCATGTCATCACCGCCCCGGCCAGACATTGTAGAGATACGGATTGGCGGGCCCGATATCGATACCGCCCTGGGGCGCAACTACGCTGCGATCGGGAATGAAGCCGCAGTTGTCCGGCTCGCGATCGCCCTGCTTCATCGATTGCTCCATCGCCGCCATCCAGGTTTCATGCAGTCCGCGCGGGCCGTAATAGCGATCGCGCATCTGCGGGTTGGCGCTCATCTTGTAGCAGCCGCCGATGTAGCCCACGCGGAACCAGTTGGCATAGTCATCGGGAACGGGATTGATGAACTGCGAGGGCAGCGTGAAAGCCGGCGGAGCCTGCATCTGCGCTACCACGTTGACCTGATATACAACTCCCTGCTGTGGAGGCAGAGGCTTCAGCCGGAAGCCCTGCGAGTTAGGACCGGCCACGGTCCACACGCAGCTGCCATCGTTCACCGTGGCGCCTTCGGCCGAGTTCACGGGCAGCACCGGCGCCACGCCTCCCGTCGTTCCGTACGTCGTCAAAATCAGAATGTTGTTATTCGCATCCAGGATGTTGATCGCGGGATTGGTGGGAGTAATGACCGCGCCCAGAGGCTGGGTGTATTTCTGATTCGCTCCTGGCCACACGCCTTGGATGAGTTGGTTATTCGGGTACCAGGCCACCTTCGCCGGCGGGTTGCCTGAGATCGAAGTCACATCGAGATCGCGCACCGTTTCGATGGGATAAGTTGGCTTGGGAAGGGCGGTGTTATTGATGTCGATCCAATACGCATTCTCGAGCCACCCGATTGGCGTGGCCTGGGCCAGCTGCGCGTAATCCTGCTCCCAGCTGGAGGTATAGAACGGACGCACCTTCATCCGGTTCCATTTCCAATTGAAGCGCTGCGAAATCATGTCGAGCATCACATCGGTGGCGATGCCGAGCGCTGTGGTCATTGAATAGCCGCCGGTGGGCAGCACCGGGCCCAGCTCGCCCATCGAACTTACGTAATCGATGATCGATTGAACGCTGACCGTAGAACTGCCCATAGGTGACCTCTAGTGCTCATTGGTGCTCGTTAGTGTCCGCTACGCCGCGTCCTGCGTAACCTCGAAGATCTTCGATCCGGAGGGCGAATTGTCGGTGGGATAGTCGAGCCACTTCTGCCACTCCGCCCACATCGCGCTATAAAGTGCGCGATCCGTTTTTCTCAGCGCAGCCTTGGGCTTCCACACTTCCTTGCCGCACCGGGTGCAGCTGATGCACATATCGCCATTGGGATAGGTGTTGATGTTGATCGAGTAGTTGGCGTCGGTGCCCTTGGCGAATTTGTTGTCGCGGCCGCCCTTGCGGTGTTTGCAAACCGATTGCCGGCGCAGGCGTTCGCCCTCGCTCTTCTCGAAGTCCTGCACCTGGCGCGCGCGGTCATGCTCGAGGCGATCGCGCTTGTCTTTCCTCACCGCCATCTCTTCGCGCATGTGCTCAATCTGCATGCGCTTGTATTCGAGCTCCACCGCTTCCAGCTCGCTCAGTTCCACAGTCATTTTCTTTGAGGGTGCCATGGCCGTATCTCCTGCAGGTGTTATGCATCAAGGGGCCGTTTTATGCAGCAAGCGGCCCCCCGTATGCGATTACGGGTTTAGCTGATGAGAGTTGGGGCGTCGATGTAGCGCGCGCGTCCCACCGTGTCCGGCACCACTCCCACCGCAAAGTTGAAGTTGTAGGCTGTCGACCCGCCGATCATCATCGCCGGGTCCGACACGCTGGCATCGTCGTAGCGCTTGGTGATCACTTTCAGGTTCCGCCAGTCGCCATCACCCAGCTCGGTCATTTCCTTCGCGCCCATGCTGATGCTGATCACCGCATCCTTGCCGTAGATGTAGGTGCGGAAGGCGGTCACGCCGGCATTCCCCAGATAGTTCAAGGTCTGCTTAACGATGGTGGTTTCGTAGAACCGCACGCCGGCCCATTCCAGGGCTTCTACATACTCGCCCTCGCCGCCGGGCAGCTCCTTCAACAAGTCCACGCCTTCCATGTGCCGCTTCAGAATGTCGGTGAACGAATTGTTGGCCGCGTCGTTCAGCGCATCGCCCCAGGCAAAGGGAGTAATCAGCCCGCAAAACTTTCCCTCTTCCATAGGCTTCACGTTGCGCCCGCGCAGCGAGGCCACTGCCGAGGTGATGTTGTTTTTGTTGAAGGGCACGTTGAAAGCGTTCTGCACGCTTACGCTCGCGTCAATCACGTTCAGCCCGTCGGTGGTGTTCTTGATCAGGTAAGCCACGGTCTGCGCGCACTGGTAGGCTAGCTCCTTGCCGCCGTTTTCAAGCGCGGGGTCGATCGCCAGCTGCATCGAGAAGCGCGAATAGTTGAGGTAATCGGCATAGTTGCCGATCACAATCTTGTCGGTGAGGATGTTGATCGTCTCGCCGGCGGTTACGGTGCCCTCTGGGGCCTGGGCCAGGTCCGGACCAAACGCCACATATTCAAAAAGGTTGAGAGTGTTGCCGCTGTTCTCGGGCAGAGGCCTGCGCTCCACGCATCGGTAGTGGGGCGTTTCGGCCTTCAGGTTTTCGACAAAGTTTTTGTCGTAGTAATTAACCTGGGTCTGGGTGAGGTTCGAGGTGTTGTTCGAGGCCGGCGAGTAGCCGGCGCCGAGCTGGGTCTGGGTGGCCAAGGCGTTGCCTTGTTCCTGGATCAAGAAGGCGATGGCTGATCCCCACATCGCCAACACATAGAGCACCGGCCGCAGAATGTTATTTACAAGCCAGTTTCTCCGCCGAAGGAATGTCTCATCCCTGCGAATCGAAATCATGATGCCGCTCCCGACTTCGCGGGGCGGTCAGTTTGCCTGATGTTTAGCTGGCCCGTCTTTTCGGCTTGTCCTGCTGCGCGTAAAACTCCGAACACCGCACAAATTCGGGATCGGTAGTCATCAGCCGTTTCATGGTGGCCGCGCTCATCTTGGCAATCTGCTCCCGCGAGTACTTCAGACGATTGGCCGTCCTAGCCGGAGGCTGTCCGTGCATTTCGCTCGGACGCACGCCGGTTGAGTTCCGGGTGGGAGTCTTCGGTAGCACGGGCGCGGGAGCATTCCGCTCAGGCTGTGGGTCCGGTGACTGCGTGGGTGGTTCTTCCTCCTCGGGCTTTTGTTGCAGCAGTTGGGCTGCGGTCAGCTCCTCGAAGGCGCGGTGATAATGGGCTTTCTTGGTCAGATCGCCATGTAGTTGTATATAGCGATACATCACACCCGCATTATGCGGGCAGACGTAGTAGTCAGGAGTTTCGGCAGTGAAAGCCTCCGCGGCTTCCGTTGCCATTCTCTCCAGCTGTGCTTCTCGGTCCGCCGGCGCGTTTTCCGTCGCCATGCGTAGATTTTCCATGGGGCCGACCTGGGATTCGATAATCCTGGTCACCGCCCGGTCGACGGTAGCCGGATCATTCAATTCAGCCACGGCCGTCATGCGATCGGCAGGAGTCAGAGGCTTGGGAGCGTTGGAGCGGGGAGCGGGGGGATTCGCTCCCGTTCCATTGCCTCCGTTGTTGCGCCTGAGCTCGGCGATCCGCCGGTTGGCGTTCGCCTGGGAATCAGCTAAGGCCTCGGCAATCTGTTCCTTGGTTCCGCGAAACACTGAAATGGGAATTCCGTCTTCCGGCGTATCTGACGTCACGGTCAGCTTCCATTGTGGAATGCCGTTTTTCGTGACTAACTCTTCCCACTGCTTCGCCATGGCCTATCCTATTCCCTGCAGCACGTCATCCAAACTCGGTTTTTCCGGTGGCTCTTCTTCGGTACCGGTGCGGGTGCTGTAAGCATTAAACACTTGTTTTTGAACGTAGGTAAAGAATAACCACGATGCCTTGGCCATGCAATGGCCTCCCAGTACCGCCTCCGGCTCGCCGGGCGAAGTGTTCAAATGCGCGGTCTCAAGCTCGATGCAGGCCTGCTCCATCACGTCCAGCAGGGCCTGATACCGAGAGTCCATATGCAGCTGCGCAAGCAGCTCCTGGGTCTCGGGCGATACCCGGACTTCCGTAACTTTGAGAGTGCGCGTGGTGCGGATCTTCAGTTCCATGAATGCCATCTCACGCGGACTCGTGATCGCGAATGCCGGCGTTGAATGAGCAGAGTGACTGCTTCACCCACTTTGCGCAGTTTTTTGAATGTTTCAGGCTGCGATTCTTCCGCCTCCCGCAGCTCTGTCGGCGTTGCGAGTCGCACGGTCATGTCATCTCGGAACATGAGAACAGATGCGCAATTGAGGCAGATGGTGCAGTCACCTGGCTCTGGTGACCTGGCACCCTCGCCCTCCGTCGCGGTTGAAGCATCCAACTGGTGGGCGCAAGCAGGGCACCGGGATTCTTTGTGCCGGAAAGTCTCGCCTATCTCGATCGCCATTATGCCCTCATCATCTGCGGCCCGCGCGCCTTGGTTATGCATTCAGGGTTCGAGCACAGCGTCTGCTTATGGTTCGCCCAGCTGCAGCTTTCGTCTTCCAGGAAGCCCAGCCCGGTGCAGGCATTGAAATCCGAGCATCCGCACTGCGCACAGATCCCGCGATATCCAGGCCTCTGCCGCGCCAGCTCGAGGGCCTTGGTGCGATCAAGCGGAATCATTCTTTGGGGTGGCTTTTTCGTCACGTCTCTACTCCTGGAATTGTGGCCTGTGGTCTCACAATTTCATCTATCAGGATCCTCGGCCGCCATTCTTTGAGCGCGTTCTTACATTCCGCATTCACGCAGCGCCAGGTCATCTCTCCTTCGACATTCTCCATGAGGTTGCCACAGCCGCCGCATGTGATGTAGTCGATGACGACCCCGTGTCCAGCTCCGCCGCTCATATCTTTCCGCCCTTGTCGCGTTGCGATCTTGCGATCGCCGCGCAGGATTGAAGATGTGCAAGTATTCGAGGGTTGCGCTTGATCTTCCGATAGGCGTTCTGCAGAATGAACCACACCATCGCGCGGCTTATTCCTTCTATTGTCGCGATCTCTTTGATGGTCATGCCTTCGCCTTCGATGCGATCCATTACTTTGCCATCAATCCGCATGAATAGCCTTCAACCTCCTGCCGGCGCAAACTCGCTTTGTTCGATCGCGGTCCGGTCCCATTTGCGCTCATCCCATAGCGCCGCCTCGTCGGAGGCCTTGCCCATCAGGTCCTTGGCCAGGTCCGCTTCCTTGCTCTGGTCAATTTCCGCGCTCTTGGCGTTGTGGCGGGCGCCGATCGCCGCAATCTGTCCCTGCACGCGCTGCAGGCCCGGGTTATTTTGCGCGTACTTCTGCTGCTCCTGGGGCGTCATCGGCCGGATCAGTTCGCGCGCATCCTTCCATTCGCTTACTTCCATAAACATCTCGAGCAGCAGTTTCACGTCCACCATATATCCGGTCGCGTTGAGCTGCTGCACCAGCGGCTGATTCTCGAAGATCTGCACCATGAGGGGCAGCGCCTGGGCCATGGCTTTCTTGGCTGCCAGTTTGGCGCCGGCCAGGCAATCGAACATATCTTCCGACTCGTAGAAGTTCTGCGCGTCCAGCTCAAAGGCATCGCCCAGCTCGCGGCCCAGGATCTCGCGGATCTTCGATGGACTCATGCGATCTTTCACCAGGAAATCGATGAGCTGGATAAAGGGCAGCAGGATGCCTTTTACAAAGTGGCCCACTGGCCCCTGAATTTTACCGGCGTTCGCAGCGATGATCCCGCCGGCGCCGGTCGCAGTGCGCGCGGCCGAGCTGCCGCCCTTGCCGGGCAGGCTGCCCTGAGTGAAGGCTTCGTCTGCGCCTGTGGTCGATTGCGCGTTCTGCGCCGCGGCTTGCAGTACGCTGAACACTTCGGGCGGGGTTTTCGGGGTCTCAATAATTCCGAATGCATCGCGCACGCTCTGCCCTGGCTTGGTGTCTACGTCTACGATTCCGCCCAGCCTCATCCGGATCTGCTGGGTGGGTGCATTGGCTCCGCGATCGCGCGCGTACATCGGATTGATGGCCATGCTCAAAAGGTCAAGTACCGCGTCCACTAAACCTTTTTCAATGCGCTGGTCACTTCCGGCCAGGCGGCCCACACCGATGCCATAGCCGGCTTTGGGAATGTTCCAGAAGTTTGCGGCAAAGTAATTGAGGAAAGGGAAGCCGTGCTCTTCCTTCTTGATCAGCAGGCCGTTGATGCCGTCGGTGGTAAGGATCGCATAAACATAGGTCGGGTCGGTCCGCTCCATCATCGCGATCGGCGCTTCGAGCGGATCCGCCGAACTCACTTCATCATCGTTCTGGGCATGATGGATGGCGTAGTTCTGACCGCCCAGGTTGAGCATCACCTGGCTGGGGTTGGCGGCGTTCTGGTCTCGATGCGCAAAAAAGTAATTCTTCAGCTCCTCTTCGCTCGGTATGTCGTAACCGCCGATTTGCTTGCCATCCTCATCAAGCACCTTCTCCTCGCGCATTCGGTCGAGGTCTTTGTAGGTCGGATAGGTGAGATGGATGACGTACTTCGCTGACTTATGCAGCGCGTTCGGTTTCTTCCAGGTCGGATCCACAAACACCGAGCCCAGCTCGCAGCGCTCAAAGAAAAGCCCCTCGGTTGTGACTTCGGTATCGGTGACCACCCGCTCATCTGATTCCTTGGTGTGGATGGTCAGCTTGCCACCGAAGGGAAGCTGCTGTGTGATGGGTGCCTGCTTGGGGCTGCGCACTTTTTTGGTCTTAGTCTCCGTGGTCCATCCGGCTTTCACAATCACGCTGCCGAAGTTCGTCATATCTTCGAGGGCCAACTCTGATTCGCTCTCGAAATCACAATCGTCCAGCAGCGCCCCGTAGAGCGTCGTCTTCGCGCGCGCCGTGGTTTGCGAGGTTGCAGGCCTCGGCCTGAGCAGGAAAGGCGGAGTCTCATAAAAGATGCCGCTCTTCATCGCCGGTACCAGCGAATTCACATGCTTGGCGACCGTGAAGCGGGAGATGTTGGCGCGGGCGACCGTGGATCCTTCGAAGGACTGATTGGTGCGCGGCGATTGGTAGAGTACATCGGCCTCGCGCCAATGCAGGTTCCACTGTTTCTGATCGAGGTAGGTTTTCGCGCGCTGCATATCCTGGATCACCAGCTGCACCGCGCCATCGTCGGTGTAGCGTGGATCCAGTCCTGGCTCCTGCAGCTCTACATCAGACTCCTCGATGTTCGCCGCCCCGTTCACTGCTCCCGCCAACGTCGCCATGGGTTACACCTTTCCGTTGAGTGCCACCGCTGCGTTAGCTGTCATCACCGCTTCGCGCACCATGCGGATCGCGGCCTGCTGGTCTGCGCAAGTCGGCGTGTTTTCGAGGATAGTTAATGCAAAATCATGAGCCGCTGTACGCAATGCGCCATATTGTTCCTGCTGCAGCTCATTGGGAGCGTGGTATGTGAAAACGTCTTTTAGGTTGTCCTTGGTGACTGGCATTAGTTGACCGTCCCTTCGAGGGGAATCTTTGTGGCGTGCTCCCCTGGCATCTCGCCTTCGTCTTCAATAAAGAGGTGGGGCGCGAACTCTCCCGGTAATCCCTCGATGGCCACCATTCCATCGAAATAAAGCGAAGTGCAGCGGTGGCCGGATCCTGGCGGCATGTGGCGAAACCGGATTGTTTTACCGAGAAGACTTTTTCCGAGCAGCCACTGCTCTTTGATCTCCGGCGATCGCAGCGGCTCGTGAGGGCAGATCGTGGTGTTGTCCGCATCGTCGTATGTCATGCAGCATTGGGAACACTTCCGCATCATAGGATCATCCTCAGCGGAAAGACCCGCGGCAAATCCGCCCGTGGCACCGGCGTCTCCCGTAGCTCTTTCTCAAATTGTGATTGATCGTCATCGAGTGATACAGCGATGCGGGTCACCAGGATCTGCACCTTGACGCCGCCCTCGGTCACGCCCTGCCAGATCCGCGCCGGCACGCCAGATGTGGCATCCTCCGCAGCGATCTCAACAAACTCGTCAGTGCTCTCAATCGTGATTTTCACGCAAACCTCCGCATGATCTCCCGAGCCAGGCTCGTAGCCTGCTCTTTAGTTAGCGCCACATATCCCTCGGGATGTTGCGCAACTTCGAGCTGCTTCATTTGGCCATCGGGGGTGAGAATGACTTTTTTGAAGTTTACGGTGATTGCTTCATCGGGCATCAGTAGCGCGTATCCGTCCTCGAAGGCCTTGGCGGACGAGAATGATTGATAACCGTCTTCATAAACCACCAAGTATCCGCCTGCCTTTGGATCAAATCGTTCAAGCCATCCGGCGTTAACACCAATGAAAATCGGCGTTCCTTTCGCTTCCAATGCGAGCATCGCGTATTGCATCTCCGCTGGGTCCATAACTGAGGGAGACAACTTCACTTCGAGAATTTTGGCGGCTCTTACGATCTTGTGACACTTCCAACGAAGCAGTAGCTCTAATTCTGATTTCATCCGCTCAACCCCGGCATCGCCTCGCTCAGATCATCATGGCTCGGCGGGTCCCATTCTTCCTCTTGAACTTCCATCACCGGCTCGCGCTCGGCGTATTCCCCTCGACTGTACACCCGGTTATAAGCGTCCTGATCGAGCTGCGCCTGCCAGGCCTCCTCATCCGACGTCTCAAAGCCTTCGGCCGCGATCGATGCCGGCAAATTGGCTGCCACGCGGCTGATGACCGAGGCGATCTCCTGATCCTCGACCATACCGAAATGATAAAGCTGGCGGAAAACCTCTTGCGCGTTCTGGATCCCGTCAGAGAAAAGCAGCCGGCCGGCAATCAGGTGCGGTTCGGCGCTCTTGATGGCCAGGGAGCGCGCGGTGGGATCCTGCAGGTACTCCGCCCATTGGATCTCGATGCGCCAAGCATCCTCGAGGGCCTGGTTGCGGATGTGCTGCTCCATCGATCGGGCGCCTGGGGTTTCCTCGATCTGGATCCGGTGCGTCTCCCATTTTCTGGCTAGGGAAATGACCCGGCGCGCCAAGGCGGTGGGAGTGAGGGTGTCCCGTACCACTTCCATGATCGTCATGCGGCCGGCTTTTTCGGCGCCCACGGCCGCGGCGGCATATTTGCACTCGGCATATTCAAAACGCCATGCAATGTATATACGTCCGTTATCCGGCGTGTCGTCGTCAGATATTTTTGCAGCCTCCAGCCGCTCCATGGGGAAGGTGGGTTTGAAATTGCCTTCGGCGATGTTCATATATTGCGTCCAGAACGAGTTTTCATCCAGGTTCTTCTCACTTCTCAAGAACTTCCAGGACAATTGCTCGGGGAACTGCAGAATCACGTCATCCTCGGTCAATTGATCGTCTTCGAGCTTCAAAGCATGCGGTTTGCGGATATAAGCCGGCCTCCAGAGATAGACCCAGGTGTCATCCATCTTCTGAATCATGTCGCCATAGAGATCCATGGGCCCGTAGCGCGTCCCGGTCAGATCTAAGAAGCCGTGCTCGCCCATCATCTTCAGGTTGATGTAGAAGTTTTGCCGCACTTTGCGCAGCGCAAAGGCGGTTTGCGAGTTGCGATTGTCCTGCACGTCCTCGCTTTTCAGAATGTCGGGATGCCATCCGCTTAGGCTCTGCTCGATCGATACACCTTTCAAGGTTGGATCGCGGCGGTACTTGGTGCGCGCCGGCGTGATGAAGGTGCCCGCGGGCTGCAGTTTGGTGATGACATGCTCGGGGAAGAGCTGATGCAGGATGGTCTGGGGCATTCCGGCTGGGCAATAGAAGTGGCTCGCCACTTCGGCTACGAATGCATCCGCCAGGGGCGAGTCCGGAGAATTCGAGGCGGTCATGGCCATCACCGCGACCTCGGGGAAAGCGATGATCCACTGCACCGTGTCGGTGATGTTGAATGTGGTTTTGTAAGTTTTGCGTGGCAGGAGCACCATGCGTTTGTGTTTGCGGTGCTGATCCTCGATCGGCCTGCTCGGATCCTTCTTAATGAAAACGTCGGCCACCTGGCGGTGCCATCGTTCGCTGACCTTGGTGTAGCCGAGCACATACTTCGTGAGCCAGAAAAGATCGGTTTGCGCGCGCAATCGCAGCTCGTCTCTGTATGCCGCGTCTTCCGCGATCCGCGCCACATCGATCTGGTTATGCATTACTTCTTACATCCCCGCCTGGATACCACCACCGCCGTCAGCCATTTCGGCATCCGGTGGTGCCGCTGCCTGCTGCGGTTCCATCTCGCCGGCTGGCGGCTGATCGCCCATGTGCTCTTGCATGTGCTCCTGGGCCGATTCGACATCGGGCAGCACATGCTCCTCGGTGTGGTGGTGCGTGTGGTCCGCGCCGCCTGGTGTTCCCGTATGCCGGTGTACGTGGGCAATCACACCTCCATTGTGGGCGCGTTCATAGTGCACGCTGTGTGTGTGCAGCTTCGCGCCTTCACGCTTGCCGCCTCCCAGCGCCTTCCTGACTTCATGCTCCTTCGCCATTGCCTCTCCCTCTCTCTGAAAATCTCCCGAGTGATTAGCGGCAACTCGGGAGTGTTCCCGCCGCTCCGGGTCTGGGGGTTGCCGCCCAGATTTGTTAGAAGCCAAGTTCGAAGTTGGCGAGGTTGCCGATATTCAAGCCCGCGGTCCCAAACGTGAGGGCCACGGCGAAGTAGAGAGCTGGATCGGTGGGAGCGACTGGGGTCACGCCGGCCGCACCCTGGTTCTGGATCACATTGGTGCCGTTAATGCCGGTCACGGTTGCAGCCAGCACCGCCGCGCCGTCATAGAGATCATTCACCAGCTGCGAGAAAACGCCGTGCATGATCCCGCTCTGCGAATCGAACTGGCAATCGGCCTGGATAAACCATGGCGCATAAGTGGTGGTTGCGATCGCGCGCGCCGTGCCAGATCCCAGCACTGTCCAATTGGTCGAGGTGAAGGGCACGGCTGGAATCACCAGCGCTGCGAGCAGGGTCGCTTTCAAGGTGTAGGCGCCGTTCACGTAGGCATTGCCTTCGGCGCGGACTGTGAACTTCTTGGCCTCGATCGCCAGTTTGCCGGGCACGGCCAGCGCGGTGGGAAGAAGTGGATTGGAAAGCTGGGAGAATACCTGCGCGGTGGCGACATTGCCGATGACAGGATTCGAGGGGGGTGTGCGCTTGATCGCAAGACTGCTCATTGTCGATGTTCTCCTTTTAGGAACATGGGCTCAAGATGTGGGCCTTCCCCTCAGAGTGCGCCAGTGTCCCGGCAATCTGCAAGTATCGAAATTACACATTAATGGTTCCCAGGTGTGCTTCAAGCGGAGATGCGCCGCCGGAATGGCTTTCCTCGAGCTCTGCGGCGGCCGGCTTATTCTTCGGCCCGCGTTTGTTTCCCTTCTTCCATCCCCGCTTCACGCCGTGGGCTTTGTTGTACTCATTGCGCCACAGCGTAAAGAGCCGTCGTTGTTCCGGAGTACTCGGCCGGTTGCAGTTCCTACACCTGGTCATATCGCGCAGCACCCGGCGCGCATTTTTCAGATCGCGCGCATGCGCATCGCTGCAGGTGACGGCCTTGCGCGTCACTCGCTCCGGGGCAATCGGTTCGCCGCAAATCACGCAATGAAACACAAGCTCGGTCAGATTTTTCGGCATCGTAGTCCCTTCAGTTCGCGACGGTATAGTTCGCGGTCCTGTTCCAGTGTGGCTTGTAGGGCGTCCCGCTCGGCTTCTACCTTCTTTGCCCAGTCATAGTTGTCATTGCAAAGTCTATGGCTGGTTTCGAGGAGATCCCTGATTGCCTCGAAAGTCGACAACTGACCTGTTGGGTTACATCGATACTTTCGCATCAGTTCGGCAAACTTTTCGATTTCCTCTTGCTGTGCCTGTATCTGCTGCTCAATGTCGGCGGGTAATCCTGTGCCGCAAATCACACAATTAAACACAAGCTCGGTCGGATTTTTTGGCATCGCTCAGTGTCCCTTCAATTCATTCCAAAAACTGCGCGCCAGCCAGATCACCGCATAAGCTCCAAGCATCGCCCAGGTTAAATCGCTCACAATGTTTCCTCCACAATCTCCACCCGCACGTGTACACGTTCAGGTGTTCCATAAATTTTGTGCAGCTCATAGTCGACCACCTGGCTGTCGTCTTCATAGAGCACGCCGGTCAATCCGTCGGCGGTGCTCCGAGCAAGCTTGTCCAGGTCAGGTTTCACTGTCGGCCGAGCGCGTGTCGCCGGCGCAGATTTGGGACGCGCGAAAACAAAAGTGATGGCCACGCGTACCGGCACACCCGCCGGTGCCAGGAGCAGCTCATGCAGGCCTGCGGCGGCTTTCGCGCGCAGCGCCGCCCAGCCCACTTCATTGCGATAGGGATGGGTGCGCTTATTGTCGCTTTTGAAAATCGTGCCTGGGCTTCCATCCTCGCGCACAATGGCGACGCCGCTCATGCTGCCCTGGGGTGCGGCCTTGCACTCGACGATGAATTCGATGGCTCTTACTTTAAGCAGTTGATTGACTGCTGCTTGAGCATTCTGTCCGCGCTCGATAAAGTCCGTCCATGCTTGTCGCTCAGCCTTCTGCGTCATCCTGGCCATCATTTTTTCTGCATCCCGATTTCTTATGAAGTGTACCAGTGTTGTACCATGCCGCCATGTCCCAGAAAAGAATAGTTTCGAACCCTTCTCTTCGCATCGCGGATGGAATTTCGATCCGCGTCCGCTTCGCCAGTCATGCACAAATTGCGCTGGTTAAAACTGCCGCCGCGCGGCGCGGACTTGGCTTCAACTTCTATCTGCAGTCTGTGCTCCAAGCAGTCTCTGAGCAGGTGATGGCCGCGCCTCTCACAACTTCCCTTGGCCACCTTCTCGAAGCAGAAAATTCCCAAACGAAATAGGTATTCCGCCACTGCTCCAAGCATGATTAGGAGCATTTTTGTTCGCGCCGTTTTTGATCGTGCATGCCCGATGCTCCGAGCATCGCTCCTGCATAACGAGGTATGGGCTAATGAGTAAGAGTTCTTCCCCTTTTCAATCGAAGGTTGATGTGTTTATGCCGCTCTACATCGGTCGCTATCTCCAGGACACAACCGAGCTAGATGGTGCCGAATCAGGGTTCTATCTGCATCTGCTCATGCATATCTGGACTACCGGCCCGCTGCCGAATGACGATCGCAAGTTGGCGCAGATCGCGAAAACCACGCCCGATGCTTGGAGCATTGCATCTGCATCGGTCAAGCATCGGCTCTTTTTAGGCTCTGACGGCATGCTTCACCAGCGCGGAGCTGAGCGCATAAAGGCTGAATGGGTGGAGAAACGATTGAAAGCGCACGAGAAAGCCCAGCTGGCGGCGAATACGAGATGGAAAAAATACCGGGAACAGAAGGCGAACAAAAACGATGCTCCAAGCATTGCTAGAGCAATGCCCTACAACGGTAAAGTACAAGTACAAAAGCAAAAGCAAACCCCACCCACCCCGCCCCAGCTTCGCCAGGGCGGGCCCGATGCTCCGCACACCGGAGTGCTCCAAGCATCCGCACGGCGAACCTCGAGGCCGGCGGCGGCGGGAGCACCCGGCGGCCGATCGGCGGCGATGCTGGGCGGGAAAGTAAAGCAAATAAAAGGCGAAACGGCCAGAAACGCCCCTAGGACGCGTCCGAATAGGCAGGTTGAGGGAATCCATCCTAAAAATGTCGGCGACGGCGGGGCGATACCACATCTTTCTGTCGCTCCCGGTGCAAAAAAGGTGGTGCAACCTCAAAAAACAGATCCGAGGGAGCGGGCCTTCCAAGAGGAGATTTTTGCCTACTGGCGAGGTCAGAATCCGGAGCATCCAGATTGCCCCTGGGGAGAGGCGGAATGGAGGGCGCTTCGAGCACTCCTTATAAAGGTGGCGGATTTATCACTGGGGCAGTTACGTACAGCGCTGCGAAACCGCGCTGCTTCGGGCATTCCACCAGGCGTGTTTCCCGGCAAATGGCTGCGCAACATCCTCGACTATTCATCCGGCCCACTCGATCGCTTCCATAAGCCTCTGCGCAGCTCTCGTGTGATGTAGCTGTTCGTTGATATCGGCTACCCATGTAACAACCAGGTAACTGACAACGGCGCAGCTTTGTGCTCTAAGCATCCTGATTTGTCGCCGGCATCTCTCTGGCGGCCTGGCTGAGCTGCGATCAAGCCTTATGCTCCAAGCATTGCGTTAGCAGGCGACAAGTATCCAGGCCGGTGCGCCGTCGCCGGCGTTTTGTGGGTATGCTCCAAGCATGCGCATGCATAAGCGCGGGAGGGACTACGGGAATGAAGGATGCATTAGGTAATGATCTGAAGCCGGGAGACCTGGTGATGCTGAGTCTGGATCGGCCACAGGTATTTGGAAGAGTGACCGATGTGCAGGAGGGCGGGCTGATAACGGGCATGCAGAAGAACGGCGGTGCGCAGCTGCGTCCGTCGCGAGTGACGATCCTGGCCAACCATACGATCGAGGGGGATCCGCGCGTACCTGTGGGTTCGGTGGTCATATTGCGCGATCCGGATGCAGAGAAACAGCGCGACCAACCGCCTGCGCCAGTCCTCGAGACTCCCAACTAAAATAGCGCCGCTCTAGTAGCAACAGAAATACCCTCAAAGGTGCGATG
>DASRRN010000716.1:0-12533 GCA_035695685.1 Acidobacteriaceae bacterium
TTTCCACGGACGTTTGGCTCCTTCCCCGGGAACCTTGAAACTCCTCGTTCTGAACACCAGGCGATGAGGCTACGACAGCTTCTGGCTCAACGTGTGTGCGAAGCAGTCTGGCAAATGCTGTAACTTCGGGGGCCCAGTGGCAGAGCATTCCTATTCCTCTTGGTATTTGGCAAAGGGTATTTTGGCTACACCCGAACATGCTTCTCCTTCGCGTCTCTCCGGACGCTTGAAGCGCTTATCTGCTCGAGCATCACTTCGTCTCTTGTTGGTGTTGTCTCTAAACATCGCCGCCGCGGCGCAGGTGAATGTTTATACCCGGAGTAATGACAATTCACGAACCGGCGCGAATTTACAGGAGACGATTCTTACTCCCGCGAACGTGAACGCTACCAACTTCGGCAAGCTGTTCACCGTAAAGACCGATGGCCAGATCTATGCTCAGCCGCTCTACGTATCGAACCTGGCGATCGCGGGCGGCACGCACAACGTCGTCTTCGTAGCGAGCATGCTGAACACCATCTATGCGCTTGATGCCGACACCGGGGCAACGCTGTGGACGCAGAACTATGGCTCGCCAATTATTCCCCAGGATGTTGAGTTCGATCAAAATATCTCATGGGCCACGCGGCTCGGCATTCTGGGCACGCCTGTGATCGATCCGGCGACCAACATCATGTATTTCGTCTCCGGCTCCCAACCGGCCAACGGCGCAAAACAGTTCTCATACAATCTCAATGCCATTGACATTACGACGGGATCCCCGGTACACGGGAGCCCGGTGAATATAAGCGCCACTTACTCGACGGCCGATCTCACCAGTCCGCTGGTCTTCAACCCCCAGATGCAGAATCAGCGACCCGGCCTGGCCCTGGCTAACGGGAACGTCTACGTCGGCTTCGGCTCCCACGAAGACGCACCCCCCTATCACGGCTTCGTTCTGGCCTATAGCACCTCGACCCTTGCGCAAACTGCCGTCTACTCCGACACCACGACTGGTAGTCTGGGAGGGATTTGGAACGCGGGGCAGGCTCCTGCGGTCGATGCGGCCGGCAACCTCTATCTCTCGACCGGTAACGGAAGCTTTGGGAAAACTCCCAACAACCTGGTACAGACCGGCAGCAGCTTTATCAAGTTGTCGCCCAACCTGGAACTGCTCGATTACTTCACCCCCTACAACAGCGCCACCCTGGATACAGGGGATATGGATTTGGGGTCGGCCGGCTTGCTCCTGCTTCCAAACACCAGCTATGTGCTGGGTGGTGGCAAGCAAGGCGTGCTCTACCTTTCAGACAGCAATGGGATGGGAGAGTTCAATTCATCCAGCGACAAGGTTCGGCAGGAGTTTCAGGCAATCTACGGCAAGGGAACCAGTCACATCCATGGGAGCCCGGTGTATTTCGATAGCGACCAGAATGGCCCCACCACCTATGTGTGGGGAGAAAACGACGTGCTGCGCGGGTTCCTGTTTAATTCCACCACCGGGCTTCTGAATACAACGCCTTTCGCCACCAGCACCATGACGGCCCCGGTGACCAACAACGATGGGGCCATGCCAGGCGGGTTTCTTTCCATCTCGGCCAACAGTAATAGCAACGGCATTCTCTGGGCTTCGACGCCCTATAGCGGCAACGCGGTGATAACGACGGTACAAGGTGTTCTTTACGCTTTCAACGCGGACACGCTGCAGCTCCTGTGGAGCGATAAGAATAATGACGCCCGTGACGAAGTCGGCTACTTCGCGAAGTACGCACCCCCCCTGGTCGCGAATGGAAAGCTATATATGGCTACCTTTGGCCCCTTGGGCACAAGCAACGGTTCGGGCGCTCTGGTGGTCTACGGCTTGCTGAAACCTGAGCTGACGGTTGCGGTAGCGAACGCCGCTATGACGGCGGGTGCCGCTCTACCGCCGCTGACCGGAACAGTGACCGGCCTGGTGAACGGTGATACGGTGGGCACGACCATTATCGTGACCTACAGCACGACGGCGACCAGCAGCTCTCCAGCCGGCACTTATCCCATCACCGCAACGGTGACTGGTTCATCCGCCAAAAACTATCAGGTCGTGGTGAACGCGGGAACGCTGACGATCTCGCCGGCAACTGCGCAGACCCTGACCGTAACCGCCAACAACGCTACCCGTGTCTTTGGTGCGGCCAACCCAACCTTTACCGGAACCATCACCGGAGCACAGAATGGCGATACCTTTACGGAAAGCTTTAGCACTGCGGCCACAACCAGCAGCAACGTAGGAAGTTATCCGATTGTGCCCGCAGCCAGCGGGACCAACCTGGGCAACTACACCGTCAACATTGTCGACGGCACGCTGTCGGTGACGGCTGCTTCGACCACAACCACTTTGACCGCGCCCGCCAGCACCACCTACAACTCGAGCGTGACCCTCACCGCGACGGTGGCCTCAAGCGCTGGCACACCGGCGGGAACCATCACCTTTTACAACGGATCCACAGCGCTTGGTACAGGGACGCTCAACGGCAGTGGCGTGGCCACGTTGAGCACGGCCACGCTCCCTGTGGGCACCGACAACCTCACAGCTACCTACGCCACCGCAGGAAACTTTTCCGGCAGCACCTCGCCGGCAAGCAGCATTTCCGTAACTCAGGCTTCGCAGACCATCACCTTTCCCACCGTTGCCAACCGGGCCTACGGTAGCCCGCCCTTTGCGGTCACCGCGACTTCGAGCGCAGGCAGCGGATATCCCGTCACTATCACGATACAGTCCGGTCCCGCGGTGATCAGCGGCGGCACTGTTTCCCTTTCCGGCGCTGGCACGGTCGTGCTGCAAGCCGCGCAGGCGGGCGATAAGAACTACAGCGCGGCCACCGCCACCCAAAGCTTCCAGGTGACGCCTGCCCCGTTGACGGTCTCGGCCAATAACGCGAGTCGTGCCTATGGCGCAGCGAACCCCGCGTTTAGCGGAACGGTGACCGGTGCACTGGGCACCGACAGCTTTACCGAGACCTTTACCACGACCGCAACCACCAGCAGTAATGCCGGCAGCTACCCGATCGTGCCCGCCGTTACTGGTCCACAATCCAGCTACACCGTCACCATCGTTAATGGTGCGCTGACTGTAACCGGGGCAGCGACCACGACTACCGTAAGCGCACCCGGCACCGCTGGTTATGGGAACAGCGTGACCCTGACGGCGACGGTGGCTTCAACCGCGGGCACGCCCGCCGGCACCGTCACCTTTTATAGCGGAACTACTGGGCTGGGGACGGGCACGTTGAACGGCAGCGGGGTAGCCACACTGAGCACAACCACACTGCCCGTGGGCACCGACAGCATTACGGCAAGCTATGCGGCAGCGGGAAATTTTTCCGCCAGCACGTCGCCGGCAATCAGCATCACCGTGAACACCGCATCGCAAACCATTACTTTTTCCCCAACCCCATCGCGACCCTACGGTAGCGCACCCTTCGCAGTGACGGCGACTTCCAGTTTAGGCAGCAGTTATCCGGTCACCATCACGGTACAGTCCGGCCCCGCGGTGATTAACGGTGGTACCGTCTCCCTCACCGGCGCGGGCACGGTTGTGCTTCAGGCGACGCAACCCGGCGACACAGGCCACGGCGCGGCCACGGCAACCCAGAGCTTCCAGGTGACACCTGCGCCATTGACCGTCTCTGCGAATAACGCGAACCGTGCTTTCGGCGCAGCGAACCCCGTGTTTAGCGGAACGGTCACCGGCGCACTGGGCAGCGATAGCTTTACCGAGAGCTTTACTACCACCGCGACCGCGTCGAGCAATGTCGGCAGCTATCCAATTGTGCCTGCTGTTACCGGTCCGCGATCCAACTACACTGTGACCATCGTCAACGGCACGCTGACGGTCGCGGCGGCGGCGACCACCACGATGTTGATTGCGCCGGCCACCGCCAACTACGGCTCCAACGTTACGCTCACCGCAACGGTAGCCTCTGCTGCCGGCACGCCCGCCGGAACCGTCACTTTCTTGAGCGGATCGACGGTCCTGGGCACGGGCACACTAAATGTCGGCGGCACGGGTACGCTGAACACCGCGGGCCTCCCAGCCGGCACTGATAGTGTCACCGCCAGCTATGGAGCCCTGGGTAACTTCGCGGGGAGCGTGTCGACGGCAACCATCGTCACTATCAATGGGACATCGCAAACCATCACCTTCCCCGCCGTCGCATCGCGCGCATACGGCAATGCGCCTTTTGCAGTAAGCGCGACCTCCAGTCTGGGCAGCAGTTATCCGGTCACCATCAGCGTTGAATCCGGTCCGGCAACGATCAGCGGAGGCATGGTGAGCATCACCGGTGTAGGCACTGTCGTACTACAAGCCACGCAGGCCGGGAATAAGGACTATGGTCCGGCCTCAGCAACCCAGAGCTTCCAGGTAACGCCCGCACCCTTGACCGTCTCGGCCAATAACGCGAGCCGCGTGTACGCTACAGCCAACCCGGTTTTTAATGGAACCGTGACCGGCACCGTAGGGAGCGACAGCTTCACTGAAAGCTTCACCACCACCGCCACGGCGACCAGCAATGCCGGTAACTATCCGATCGTTCCTGCTGTTACTGGCGCCCAGTTGGCCAACTACACCGTCACTACGGTCAATGGCACGCTCACGGTGGCCCCCGCAGCAACCGCAACTACATTGACCGCACCGGGAAGCGCCGTCTCCGGCGCGAATCTATCGTTGGCGGCCACCGTAACCTCCAGCTCGGGCACACCGTCAGGAATAGTTACCTTTTATAGTGGGACCACTTCACTCGGCACGGGCACATTGAATGGCGGCGGCGCAGCCACCTTGAGCACAGCCGCGCTGACCAGCGGGACCGACACCGTCACCGCCGTGTATGCAGCTGCCGGCAACTTTGCTGCCAGCAGCTCCTCGGCGGTGACGGTAACGGTGAGTGCAGCGCCAGGTGCTACACCGGCGAGCTACACCGTGACCGCAAACCCAACTTCGCTGACCGTGCAGACAGGATCCACCGCCGCTACCACGCTCACATTCAGCCCAACCGGTGGCTATAGCGGTACGATTGCGTTAATTTGCTCCAACCTTCCCACCAACGCGAGTTGCGCCTTTGCACAGAACCAGGTCACGCTAAGTGGTAACAACCAGAGCGTCAATCTGGGCCTCACGATTCAGACGACTACGCAACAGGCGAGAAAACATGTTCCGTCTGGCACTCCGAACCCTGGCTTCACTCCGGCTCTGCTCGCCTTGGCTTTCTGGTGGCCCGGCGGCCTGACCGGATTAGCAGTCTTTGTGAGGAAACGGAGACTGGTGAAACAGCGCGCAGGGCAGCTTTTTCTGCTGATGATATGCACGTTGGCTTTTGCTGCTGGTCTTTCAGGGTGCGGGATGAGTGGCTATGTGGTGCACCCGGAAGCGGCGACCAATGCACAGGTGACGGTCGTGGCGACGGGAACCTCGGGCTCCAAAGTCACGACCCAGAGCGTAGTCCTCACCCTCAATATGATGCAGTAAAGGTTGCCGTCTTTTGCGTACGATGAATGCATGCCAATAGCGGAGCCTTGGACATTAGTAAAAGCGGCCACGATTTTTCTCTGGATAACAGCCCTCGTCCCGGCGATGACTCTCGCCCAGCAGGTCCACCCGCGTTACGTGGTTGTGGATCGTGGAGCCTCTCTGGTGCGCACCCTGACCGACACTCCGGGGCTGAATAATCATGGCGACGTCGCCATCTGGCGCTCAGTAAGCGCGAGCCTGATGCCGGGAGTGGTATTTCGTGGCAGCGAGACCATCACCATCGAGGGCGAAAAGGATTTCTCCCTCGTCTACCCCGCCGACATCAACGACCGTCTCACCGTGGTAGGAACCCTGCAGCAACCGCAGGACCTGCGCTTCACCCACGCCTTCGAATGGTCCGGCGGCCATCTGAAAACCCTGCCCTCACTGGGAGGGCCGTATTCCGCTGCCAGCGCCGTTAACACAACGGGCGACATAGTGGGCAACGCGCAGACCGGCGACGGCGCGCGGCATGCAGTGCTGTGGCGCTCAAAACAGCCCCGCGATCTGGGTCTGCTTGCCCAGGGAGATTACAGCAGCGCGCGCGACATCAACGACAACGGCGATATTGTCGGAGAGGCGAATGTTGTTCCTAACGGCAAGCCCCAGGCTTTTCTCTGGCATGCGGGCAAGATGCAAGCGCTGCCAAGGTTGACCGGTGGCGCCATTTGTAGTGCACAGGCGATCAACAATAGTGGCACGATCATTGGATCCTGTGACCTGCCCAACGGCGCCGGACACGGGGTTATCTGGAAACATGGCTCCATCGCGGATCTGGGCACCCTGGGCGATGAAGAGGCGCCAAGCACGGCTCTGGACATCAATGCCCAGTCCCAGGTGGTAGGCACTTCTGAGGACGATGGAAAAATCAGGGCCTTCCTCTGGGAGAAAGACAAAATGATCAACCTGAACAAGCTGATTGCGCCCAATTCCGGCTGGACGCTGCTGGTAGCCTCGCGCATCAACGACAACGGCGAAATTCTGGGCCGGGGATATTTTCATCGGTCCATTCACACCTTTATCCTTCGGCCAGAAACCGGCAAATGATTAATGATTGCGGATGTGCAACGAGATAGAATCATGGTTCCCGGCTAGGACTGGCCGCCCAGGAGACGCTCTCAGCCCATGCCCATCAAGCGCCCCATCTTCCTCTATAGCCTGCTAGCCGCTCTGTTCGCGATCACCCTGCTCTACCAGGCCCGTTATCTCCCCGATTTCGTACATCAGGAAGCACGGAACTTCCCTTTCTTCTTCGTCGAACCCGGGAGCAATCGTATTTCCCTTGCCACCCGTGAGGCCTCCGGCGTTGGCATCCATAATGGGGACCGGTTGCTCGCCATCAATGGAGTTCCCTACACTGGAACGGCGGTCCCGGGCCGGGCTTTCGCGGCAGCTAAGGTCGGCATTCCGCTGCTGGTGACCGTTGCTCCCGCAAACGCCGCCCCTGGTGAGGGTCAACGAACCATCTCTCTGCCGGTGACCAGATCGCGGTTCACTACGTGGGATTTTTTGAGGGACCTGGTGGTTGGCTTTCTGCTCCCTGCAGTGTCTCTGCTGCTCGGCTTCTGGGTAGCTTTTCGCCGGCCCCGCGATCCCCTTGCGTGGTTGTTGCTGGCCCTGATGTTGAGCTTCCCACACGTCCTACAAAGCTTCATAGTGTATGGCTGGCCACCGGGATGGCGCGAAGCGGCCGTGCTCTACGAGAGTCTCCTTGAGACCGCCTTCCCCATTGTCATTTTCCTTTTCGGCCGTTTCTTTCCCGAGCCCTTTCCCCGGGGCAGCAAGTACGACAAGTTCTGGCGACTCCTCCAATGGCTTTGCGCTCTGCCCTTCGCCATCCTGTCAGGAGCCGGAATCATCGTCTCCGTCGGAGGGCTGAGTGATTATCGGTCGGTCGAGGGCCTGTACCACTTGCTCGCACCTCTCGATCACGTCGGGCAAGTCCTGCCGTTCATTCTCATCGGAAGTTTCTTCGCGGCCATGGGAATCAAGCTCGGCCTAAGCAAGTCACCCGACGCCAAGCGAAGGCTACAGTTTCTCTATTGGGGCGCGATTGCCGCCTTCACGCCGGCTCTCGTCCCGAGCTTGTACGCAGGCCTTCAAGGCAAGAATCCAAGCGAAATTTTCCCTAACTGGCTTCTCGCGATTGTTCTCATTCCGCTAGTACTTTTCCCGCTCTCGCTGAGTTACGTCATCGTGGTGCAAAAGGCGATGGGCGTCGGCGTGGCCCTGCGCCAGGGTCTGCAATACACCCTCGCCAGAGGCGGCATACGCGTATTGCAGATGCTCGCCATTGGGGTTGTCATCGTCGCCGGCACAACCATGGCGGGCAACGCCAGCCACGATCGTCCGCAAAAGACCATCGTCATCCTGGTCGGCATCACGGCTTATTTCACTATCCGCAGGGTTGGAGACGGCCTGCGCACCTGGGTCGACCGCCGCTTTTTCCGCGAGAACTACAACGCCGAACATGTTTTGACTGAGTTGAGCGAACAGGTGCGTTCGATCGTCGAGCCCAAGTCACTGCTGGAAACGGTTGCCGCGAGAATCTCCGAAACCTTGCACGTTCCGCAAGTGGCGGTGCTGTTGAGCGGAAGCGGATTTTACCGGCCAGCGTTTGCCATGGGGTATGCCAGCCTGCCCACCGTCGCGTTCCCCAGCAAAACGGGGACGGCCATGGTTCTGAAAAGCCAGAAGGAGCCCGCCCGCGTCTTCCTGAACGATCGCGACTCCTGGGTCTACCGGGAGCAGAGCATCAGCGATGAAGAGCGAGGCGAGCTCGCCACGCTGCAGTCGGAACTGCTGCTACCGCTTGCGGTGCGGGACAAACTGCTGGGCTTTATCTCTCTGGGCCCCAAGCTGTCAGAGGAACCGTATACCGGCTCCGACGTGCGCCTGCTCAAGTCTGTCGCCGCGCAGACTGGAATGGCGCTGGAGAATGCCAACCTTTTGCAAACTGTTGCTGACGAAGTGGCCAAGCGCGAGCGGCTCAACCGCGAAGTAGAGATTGCACGGGAAGTGCAGGAGCGGCTTTTTCCCCAGAAGCTACCGGTCATCGCCGGCCTCGATTACGCGGGTCATTGCCGGCCTGCCCTGGGCGTGGGCGGCGACTACTACGACTTTCTTGCTCTGCCCCAAGGTCACCTTGGTATCGCTATCGGCGATGTCTCCGGCAAAGGAATTGCCGCTGCCCTGATGATGGCCAGCCTGCAGGCCTCGCTGCGGAGCGAAGCAACGCGTGCTCCTGAGAACCTGGGGGCCGCCGTAGCCAACATCAATCGCCTGGTCTATGAGGCCTCGGCCTCCAATCGTTACGCGACCTTCTTCTACGGCCAGTATGACCCAATCCATGGCAGCCTTGACTACGTGAACGCAGGCCACAATCCTCCGATGCTTTTTCGTGCCACCGATAAAGGCGGTGAAGTCATGCGCCTGGAACCCGGAGGCACGGTGGTCGGTCTCCTGGAGGACGCCTACTACCAACAGGGCTTTGTGCGGCTTAGCCCGGGAGACGTTCTGATAGCTTTTACCGATGGCATCAGCGAGGCCATGAACCTGGCCGACGAAGAATGGGGCGAGGACAGCCTGATCAATTCGACCCGCGCCTGCGGTTTAAGAACTGCGCAGGAAATGATGGAGTGCATCTTCGCCGCTGCCACCCAGTTCGCCGGCTCCGCGCCACAACATGACGACATGACCCTGGTGGTTCTTCGCGTATTCGCTCCACGCTCCGAAAGTTCGTCGTGAACGGCTGACGGCGCAACGATTGTGTTGTTGTCTCCCCGAGTTTCGTTCAAAACCCATTCTGTGCCTATGAGGTGAACTATGCCCTGCGATCCAATCGAGCTCAAGCACGTCCCGCTCTTTGCTTTGCTGGACGATGACGAAATTGCGGTTCTGGCCTCCCAGGTCGACCTCAAAGTGTTCGCTGCGCGGCAGCGAATCTACAAGCTCGGCGATCCGGGCATGCACGCCTACATCATGGTATCGGGCAGCGTACAGGTAAGCACGGTCGACGACGACCACCAGGAGGTTGTGGTCGATCAACCAGGCCATGGCGAGTTTTTTGGCTTTGCCTCCATGCTGGACCAGACGCCCCACCAAACCAGCGCCCTCGCTATGGAGAAGACCACCTGCGTCGAGATCAGCCGCGATGACATCGCCATTCTGTTACAGCGCAAACCCATGGCCGGCATGGATATGCTGAGAGTCCTTGGCCATCAATTCCATGCGTCACAGCAGCTGGTACGGATTCGCGCTACCCGCAACCCAAATGACGTGATTGAAGAGAAATACACCTATGGGGAACACATCGCGGACTCGGTCGCCAGCTTCGGAGGTTCATGGACCTTCATCATTACCTTCGGAATTGTGTTGGTCACTTACACCGCCATCAACATCTTCCTAAAAGGGAGAGCCTGGGATCCCTACCCGTTCATCCTGTTGAATCTGTTCTTGTCCATGCTGGCTGCGATCCAGGCGCCGGTGATCATGATGAGCCAGAACCGCCAGGACAAGAAGGACCGTTTGCGCAGCGAGTTGGATTTCGACGTGAATCGCCGCGCCGAAGCCGAAATCCAAAACCTTTCCCGCAAGCTGAACCTGGTAACCGACAAGCTCGGCGACCTTGACGACATGCTGCGCGACGGGCTCCTACCGCCGCGGACCCACAGCCAGGAGTAAAATAGAGTTCGATTGCCCCGACGAAAGGACCCGCGCCCATGACACCGACGACTGCTCCTGCTGAAGTCAAGATCGCCCAGACGCCACCAATGCCCACGTTCAAGACCGTCGGTGAAGAGCGGTTGCATCGCAAGCAACGCCTGGCGTCTGCATTCCGGCTGTTCGCAAAGTTCGGCTTCGTCGAAGGTGTCGCCGGCCACATCACCGTCCGTGACCCTGAAATGGCTGATCACTTCTGGGTTAATCCCTTCGGCATGCACTTTGCGCACATTCGAGTGTCTGATCTCGTGATGGTGGACGAAAAAGGCGCCGTGGTGGAAGGTAACCGTCCGGTAAACGAATCGGCATTCGCCATCCACTCGCGTGTGCATGCGGCGAGGCCCGATGTAGTGGCGGCAGCCCACGCACACTCTCTCTACGGAAAGACCTGGTCCTCGCTAGGGCGGCTGCTGGATCCGCTCACCCAGGATGCATGTGCCTTCTACGAAGACCACAGCCTATTCTCCGATTACACCGGGGTGGTTTACGACATGTCGGAGGGCGACCGCATCGCCCAGGCCCTGGGGCCTCGCAAAGCGGTCATCATGCAGAACCACGGAAATCTGACTGTAGGCAGCACTGTGGATGAAGCGGCCTGGTATTACATCACCATGGACCGCAGTTGCCAGTCACAACTGATGGCCGAAGCGGCCGGAAAGCCCATTCCCATCGCGCATGAAGCGGCCATTGTGGCGCGAAAGCAGGTAGGCAACCCACGGGTCTCGTGGTTCCAGTATCAGCCGCTTTGGGACCTGATTGTCAGGGAGCAACCTGACCTGCTCGACTAATCCGGTGTCACACCCTCGCGTCGCTCCTTGGAGCGGAGAAAAAGCCGCAGATCCACGATGCTTGCTGCGAGAAATTTGGAATCAGAGGAGTAGCGACGGGATTGTGTGGGGAATGACCTTCTCAACGCGAACTCTGACGCCCGGAACCCTCAGGAAAAACCGTACCTCAGGGCCTAAAGGCCTCACCAGTCCAAATCTCTAGTGGCACGGCTGAAGCCGTGCCCTTCGTTCAGAGTTGTTTCGCAGCGGGCGGAGCACAAGACGCACCCATGCGGCAGGCGATCAAGAACGCCTGCACGGTCGCCTCGACGTTGGCCTTATTCTGGCCCGCGATATCGAAGGCAGTGCCATGCGCCGGGGTTGTAATGGGAATGGGCAAGCCGCCCTGGATCGTGACTCCGCGTTCAAATCCTAAAAGCTTCACCGCGATCTGTCCCTGGTCGTGATACATGGTGACAATGCCATCGTATTGACCGTCTCGGGCTTTCAGAAAAATGGTATCGGCTGGGAACGGACCCGCAACAGGATATCCCTGTGCATTCGCCTCACTCACCGCCGGCGCGATGATGTCGATCTCCTCACGGCCGCAGGATCCTCCCTCGCCAGCATGAGGATTGAGCGCGGCCACTGCTACCCGGGGATACTCAAATCCCGCCAGGCGAAGGGCATCGTAGAGCAACTTGATAGAGTCCAATATCCGCTCGCGGGTTACGTAAACAACAACGTCTTTGAGCGGAACATGAGAGGAAATACGAGAGGTCCACAGGTTTCCAAGGGTATTGAACTCGCCGAGATTGGAATTCACCTTGAGATAGTCAGCGAAGAAGTGAAGCTCATCCGGGAACTTCATGCCCGCCATTTTCATGGAGGATTTGTTGAGAGGGGCAAAACAGATGGCGTCGATCCATCCCGCTGACGCGGCGTCGAGGCACCGAGTTAGAACCTTGAGTACTGAGGCGCCAGCAGCGGTGGACACAGTGGAACGCGGAATCTCGCCCGGCTCGACACTCGTCACCGGGAGAAAGAACGGAGAGCCGCCGGGCAACGAGTCTAGTTGATCGAAACTATCCACGGTGCGCGTGGAAATATTCACTCCGGCAATGGCCTGACCTTCGTCCCACAGCCACGCATCTGCGACAAGGACTACATTGGCTTGCTCGACCACATCCCGGCGGGCCAACAACTTGGCGATCAACTCGGGACCGATCCCGGCCGGATCACCAAGGGTAAGCGCCACCGTCGGCTTCTCTGAAATCCCCAGCATCTTAAGTCACCCTATCCCCTAACAGTAAACTAGCCTCCGGGGGTACGTTCATGAAGTGGTTTCGCAACGCCTTGGCCATCGGGGCAACGTTCACTGCCTTTTCTGTTCCTCTGTCGGGGTACCAGAATTTCATGGAGGTAAAGCCATCGCCCCAACAGGTCGCGTGGCAGGATCTGGAATTCGGAGTCATTGTTCATTTCTCCACCAACACCTTCCTGGACCGTGAATGGGG
>DASRRN010000717.1:0-11695 GCA_035695685.1 Acidobacteriaceae bacterium
GCTCCATCCTGGTGAAGAGACCGAATCAGGCACAGAATCGCGAAAGTACTCGGGTAAGTCATTTTTGAAGCGCTAACAACCTCACGTTCCGGGACTCAACTTTGTTTCCTTCCGGCACCCAGTCAGCTCTTGGTGGTTCGAATCGCGGCCGCGGAAGATCGCACTGCCGCTCAAAATATGATCTTTCCTGCAAGATTGATCTGGCGGTTGCCAGAATTAGGACCTAAGGACGTGACCAGGCCGAACGATGAACTCCCGTATTGCGTGTTGGGGTTGGCAAACTGGGGCGTATTGGTTGCGTGCAGCCATTCACTGCGGAATTCAAAATTTAACCGATCCGAAAGACGTATTCTTCGAAAGGCCGACGCGTCGAGGTTGAAGAACCTGGGACCTGAGGATATGTAGTTGCCCACGTTGCCCTGCGTTCCAGCCGCCGGCGTCGAGAAGAGACTGGTATTGAACCAAGGCGTCGTCTTAATACCATGCAGCTTTTGAATTGGGCCGCTCATGCTGGGAAAGGCCGTATTGCCTGGAGTATTGAAGGTCGCGGTGCAGGAGCAGGTGAAGGCCAAAGGCATGCCGCTCGCAACCTCCCACAATCCGGAGAGCTGCCAGCCGCCAAGAATCTTGCTTGGGATACCCGTGGTAGCGAGATGCGACCCTTCTCCAAATGGCAGCTGCCAGAGGAAGCTTTCGTTAAAGATGTGCGTTTGGTTAAAGTCGGTCGCTGCGTAGTTACGGTTCTGGTTAACGTAATCCAGGAGCCCATTGGGGTAGTCGGCGGCTTCGCTCGCAAACCCCATGGCTCTTCCGTAGGTATACGAATTTGTCACGGAGAAGCCCCGAGCGAATTTGTGATCGAATTTGACCTGAAGGGCATTGTAATTCGAGCTGTAGCCCACGAAATACTCGGTTGTGCCAGCCGTACGGCCAACGTTTGCATTCGGACTACCACACGCCGCGCAGGGACCGTATTCCGGCTGGCCCGCTGCTCCCTCTCCATAGACTGTCGCAGCGTTCTGGTTGTATTCGATAGGAGTATGGATGCCATGGTTTCCCACGTAAGCAATATCCAAAACCCAACTTCCGGGGAGAGTTCGCTCATACGCTAAATTCCATGCTTCGAGATAGGGATTTTTCCAGTTCAGGTTGATGGCATAGTAACTCTGGTTGAGCAGAGCAGGTGTATTGGCTGGGATGATCCCGTTCGCAGGCGCGACATAAGGCGGCAGTGCGGGGAATCCTTGCGCAAAGCTTCCCCCGGTGTTATTGGAAAGGATCGCGGGGCCGAAACTGCTCAGGCTGTTGTACGATTGGGTCGGCTCGAGCGGGTAGTTGTATGCGAAAAGATCGATATTCCAAGCCAATGTACTAATCCCAAAACCGCCGCGCACAACGCTGTTGGGGGAGATACGATAGTCCAGGCCGAAGCGGGGGCCCCAGTTGCTGTAATCGGGTTGCGCTCCCATATTTCTTGGGACAACGCCGATTCCCGCCAACTGTAGAGTATTGGTGCTTGCAACATAGTTGGAGAAGCCCCCCGCAAAGTGCGGTGTAGGGGGACCGTAGTACTCCCAGCGCAATCCTGCACTGACCGTGAGTTGCGAGCTGGCCTGCCACTTATCGCCAAAGTAAAGGAAGAGCTGGTTCTGGCGGAGAGCGGGAAAGGTATTTACATATCCGCGGGCGACGGTACCGGGCTCCCCGAGGAGGAAACTCGCGAATGCGTTGGCGAAAGCGCTGGCCGGGGCGCCCTTTGCATTGAGTGCGGTCGTTCCCGCGCCGAACGTGAAGGCGCCAGGAGGGTTGCCGACCAAAAGCAAGTCGTCGCGCCAACGGTGATAGTCGACGCCCCACTCCAAGGTGTGGTTCCCGGTGACCTTTGTCATGTTCTCCACGACTTCGATATTTGTTCCCGCGCGGTTCCAGGGGCAATTCCCGCATCCTCCAAGCATAGGATCGGAGAAACCTTCACCCATGATGGAACTGATACCGCTCGTGAACTCGCTGATGTTCGCGCCAGGGATCCCGGCTTCCTCAGCGAGGTTCAATCCATAGCCCGTGGGATACGCGAGGTTGTTATACCGGCTCACGCCGAAACGAGCTTCGGAGAGCAGCTTCGTTGCGAATGGGTGGATCCAGTTGACCCCCGTCGAATAGGTCTTTTCGTGCCCATAACCCTCCTCCCCCGAAAGGCTGCCCGGGAGCGGACCGCCGTATGAGCCAAAGAGGCCCGGCTGGTTGAGTGTTGGCTTTTCATAGCTGAAGCGCCCGTAAACGTGATCGTTGCTTTGAAAGAAGCGATCGATCGTCACGTCAAAGTACGGGGTGTTTTGGGTAAAGAAGCTGCTTGTCAGGAGATTATTTTGGTACTTAAGCACGCCGGAAGCACTTTGGTTTGCATTGGGCCCAGTAACGTGTGACAGCAGCGATTGGGCAATGGGATCCAGGCGACTCGGAGGAATCACATTGAGGATGCCGTTGTAACTGAATTGCTGTCGACCGGTCCCGCAAAGAGAGGCCTTTCCCCCGGGCAGACAATCCGCGGTATCTCCCGTGGCTGGGTCATAAATCGCCGTCAGGGACGGGTCGCTGAAGTCGCCACTCCGTATTGCCGCCGTGGGCACGCTGACCTGTTCGAACTCCCCAATGTGCTGGTCGTATTGCAAGTAGTCGACGAAGAAGAACATCTTCCCCTTCTGAATCGGACCTCCGACGTTACCGCCGAAATAGTTGTATACGGCATGGTTTTTCGGTGTCGTCTGGAAGTATGTCTTGGCGGAGAGTGCGTTGCCTTGGTAGAAGTAGTAGGCCTCACCGTGAAACTGGTTCGTGCCCGACTTTAAGATGACGTTGGTGACTGCTCCGAGTGCCGTTCCCTGTTGCGGGTCGTAGTTGCTGGTAGTGATCTGTACCTCTTGGATCGCCTCGATCGGCGGAATGTAGATCTGCAGCATTTGGTTACGCTGGTTGTCGTTCACCCCTTGAATGTTGAACGTGTTGTACTGGCTGGATTGGCCGTTCACCGTACTCGCCATGCTGAGCTGGGGGTTGTAGAAGGTCGAGTGGTCCTTTGCGGCAACTCCTGCACCCGGAACGGTATTCAGCAAGCTCTGAAAATTGCGCCCGGTGGAAAGCGGCAGCTCCGCGACCGCGGCGGTCTCGATGTCGCGGCCCGTATCTGCAGAGTCAGTCTGGAGGGCCGGCGTGACTGCACTGCTGACCGTTACTGTCTGGCTGACCGCTCCCGGATTGAGGGCCATATCGACGCGTTCGGTCCGGTCCGCGAACAGGGTAATCCCGGTGTTCACACCCGTGTTAAAGCCAGCTTTTTGCGCCGAAACCTTATAGGTCCCCGGAGGGAGATCGGGAACGGAAAAGTAGCCGCTCCCGTCAGTCTGAGCTGTGCGGCTAACGTTGGTATTCACGTCAGTGATGGTGACAGCGGCGCCTGGAACTGCGGCGCTGGTAGAGTCGGAAATAGTCCCGACTATTGTGCCGTTGACGCTCTGCCCATATGCGGAGAGCGCTGACAGCAGCACTCCGAACACGAAAAACTGGAACCATTCTCCTATCCCGCGTTGGGTCTTGCCTTGTAGTCGCATGTCTTTCCCCTCCAGAAATGACTTGCTTTCGTCATCTACCAAGCCCGCTTCGCTCGCTTTGAATTGGCGCGAAACGTTTCTTTCTACTCTCGAGGTCCCGCACTTTATGCTCGTACTTATACTTCTGTCAAGGGCGCACCACTATCGGAGATGGTACGTCCGAGCTATAAGTCAGGGGTTCAGGCGAGGCCGGAAATGCCAAGTGTCCAGTAGAAAGGAACTACTCTGTGGACGGGAGAGGGACTCTTGTGTTTGAATTCACAGTCAAAGTTTGTTCCCCGATAGATCGAACCGGGATCTTGAATTTGCTCGTGGCGGTCGATCCCCAAGATAGCCAACTTATTCGGAATAGTAGAGGAGCGTAAGTTATGGACTCGCATTTTTCGCGGCGCAATCTTATCAAGGGCTTGGCGGCTACCGCCTTGGCGCCCTCGCTGATTGAGGGTCGGGCACAAACGCAAGCGGCTGGACGACCCTGGTGGCTGGGTGATGGCATGCCTCAGGAAGGACCGGGTACGCCCAAGATAGCAATGGGCATTTCGCTACGGGATGCGGCAAATGGCCTGACCGTAACAAGTGGGCTGACAGATGAGGCGATGCGGAGAGTGGTCCAAATCGGTGTTTATCACGTTCTATCCAACGGTCCGAAAATTCCGTGGACCGTCGAACAGCTCCAGCCGATCGTAGACAAGCTTAAGGGTGGCGGTATCACGCTGGGCAATCTGATGATAGGCGGTTTCAACAACACCATCTACGGCAAACCTGGCCGCGACGAGGAGATTGAAAAGGTCAAGCAATCCATCCAGGCGGCCGGCAAAGTTGGCATTCCAGTAGTGGAGTACAACTTCTATGCGCATCGCGCTATGGAAGGTTATTACGAGCAAACGGGCAGAGGTGGCGCCGGAATCACAGGCATGGATTACGACCGCATGAAGGACCTTCCTCCATTGCCTGAGCAAGGCCCGCACACGCTCGACGAGATGTGGGGCAATATTACGTACTTCCTGAAAGCGGTCGTTCCCGTCGCGGAGAAATCGAACGTCCGCTTAGCGCTGCATCCGAACGATCCACCCGTGCCCCTGAGTCGCGGCTCGCAGCAGATTATGGCGTCTCTCGCCGGGTGGAAGCACCTGATCGAAATCGTGAACAGCCCTGCGAACGGGATAACTTTCGACTGCGGCGTTACCCGGGAAATGGGCGAGGATCCGGTTGTGGTGTGCCGTTACTTTGGAAGCAGAGATCGCATCAACCATGTGCATTTTCGTAACCCGCATGTCGTAAAGGCCTATGTGAAGTACGACGAGGGGTTCATCGACGAGGGAGACGTCAATATGCTGGCGGTCATGCAGGAGCTTCTGCGAGTGAAATATACCCGCGAATTCTATCCGGAACACCCCCGCGCCCTGGACTACGATCGCGAGCGAGGCCCGATCCGCGGATACCCGGGCGGGGGCGGATATGGAGGCGAAGTTTACGACATCGCCTACGGGAAGGCAATGCTACAGGCTGCGCTCATCCTGCAGAAGGCGAAGGCTTAGTTACTACGAGTGATTTAACCACGCGGAGAAGTCGCAGACGGAATTTCCCCTAATGAGCGTGCGTGCCAGCATCACGGTTGATTGGCATGTTGCGCGCCTCAGATCTTGATTCATACAAAACTGCCCCTCAAACTTTGAGATCCGATTGATGTGTTCAATGAAGCTAAGTAACTCCCTTGCGTTGCGCCGTTGCATACCAAATGTTCACCCACCCAAACAACAGGCAGGCGACATTGACCACCGCATTCAAAGCGCCCCTTGAAACCGAACCTGTGTATTGGCCGTGCCGGAAGTTACAAGCCGCATCCAGCAGGCCCAGGTAGACCATCGCACTGCCGGCTACTGCAGTCGCGATTCCGCCACGCGGATCGCGAACCAGCAGCCAATGGCTCGCCAACCAAAACGCTGCCACAATCCACAGGATATCGGGCAACAAAAAACACCACTCGAAATCGACCACATTTGCCGGGAGCTGATTGTGGTCATTCCAGAACGAGATCCAGAAACACACGATGGCCAACCCGGCTATCCGCTGTGTCCAGGCAAAGCTGCGGACGGATATGTTCACATCGACTTCCTTTGTATGGCGGTGATCCAGTTTGTGGGGTGGTGCGGGAAACGACACGCCCCACGCCTGCGCTACGGCCGGACTGACAAAGGCCAGACGCAGAAAGCCGAAAACGTCGCGATGAAATGGGATGTTGAAGTGTTGATTCCGAGTGGTGCGCGCGGAGAGATTCGAACTCCCGACCTTCTGGTTCGTAGCCAGACGCTCTATCCAACTGAGCTACGCGCGCATGCGTACCCAGGACAGACTACCAAACGGGGTCAAAAACGCCAAATTCCCTGGCCACAATGCCCCCATCCTGCATCCAAGGTATTCGATGGCGCGCCCTTATTGGACTGGACAAATCTCCCTCTCGCTGGTCAGTTTTGCGGTTGAAATTTATCCCGCCGTTACCTCTGCCCGCCCCTTCCAATTCCACCAGATTGACCGGGCGACCGGGGAGCGCATTCACTATCAAAACGTTGCCGCCGACGGTGACGAGGCGGAAGAGTCCGGCGCAGGGCGTAGCAGGCGAGGAAGCCTGCATATCGCTGGAAAAGGACATGGCGCAGCGGCGCATGATGGGGAAGACCAGCATGTGGTAGAGAAGTCTGACATCGTCAAAGGCTACGAATACGAAAAAGGCAAGTACGCCATCATCGAACCGGGTGACCTCAAACGACTTCGTATCCCCGGCAAAGACACCTTGGAAATTGCGCAGTTTTCCTCCGCCGGCGAGCTGACTCCGTCACTCTACGTAAAGCCTTACTTCGTTGTCCCCAAGAAAGGTCCGCAGGCGACCGCCTTCGCCGTCGTGCGTCAAGCGATGATGGATACCGGCATGGTTGGGCTGGGTGAGATCGCCTTCGCCGGCCGGGAACACGTGGTGGCATTAGCACCACCTCCGGATCGCAAACAGTTGGGCATGATGCTGTACGTCCTTCGCTTTGCTGAAGAGCTGCGTGATCCAGCCGAATACTTTGGCAAGATACCGCCCGTGAAACTGAATGCCGCCCAACTTGAATTGGCCAAGCAGTTGATCAAGACGTATACGCATCCGCTGGAACTGGATAAGTTCACCGATAACTATGAGGAGGCGGTGCGCGAGCTGGTAGAAGCGAAATTGGCCAACAAGCCCTTGCCTCGGGAAAAACCGGCGAAGACGCGCGGCAAGGTGGTCGACCTGATGTCTGCCCTGCGTCAGAGCCTGGCCGCGAACCCAGCGCCCAAGTCCGCTAAGCAGGCAGCCAAGGTGCCTTCCACCCCGGCCAAGCGGAAATTGAAACTGGTTGCCGGCAAGCGCCGCAAGACGGCGTAGGGTCTGATCACTGTGTTATCTCCCGTAGGGTGCTAAGAAAGCGATTCACTTCCTCCGCTGAGTTGTAGTGCGCCAACCCGATGCGTAGAAATCCGCCATGTTTCTCGACATCCAGATGTTCGGTGAGGTTCAGTGCATAGTAGTTCCCGTCCCAGGTGAAGAAGCCCTGCCGTCCCAGCTCGGTTGCCAAACGTAATGGCGTGTGGCCTGCGATACGGATCGCGACCGTGGGACAGCGGCTGTCGAAGCGCTCAGGATCACTGATGCCATATAGTGTGAGCCCAGGGATTTCCAGCAGCCCTGCAATAAGCTTTTCGACCAGAATCCTCTCGTGGCGCTGAATAGCCTTCCACGCCGTAAGCAGCCGGGCACGCCGGCTGGACAAAGATGGATCGATGTGTCGTCCAATCTCGGCAAGGTAGTCCACACAGGCTGTGATCCCGGCGATGCATTCGTGGTTAAGCGTGCCCCACTCCCAGGAAAGGGGAACCGCGTGGGTGTTGGCTGCGATTTTGTAAGGTTGAAGGCGTATCAAGTGCTCGTGCTTGGCATACAGCACGCCCATATGCGGTCCGAAGAATTTGTAGGAGGAGCAGACCAGGAAGTCGCAATCGAGCGCCCGAACATCAATCGGACCGTGCGGCGCGTAATGGACTGCATCGATATAGGCCATGGCTCCCACCCGATGCGCCATGCGTACGACCTCCTTTACATCATTGATCGTTCCTACCGCGTTTGAGGCATAACCAACGGCCACTAGCTTGGTGCGGCTAGTGATCTTCCGCGCCAGGTCATGCATGTCCAGGGTGCAGTCCCGATCATGGATTTCGGCCACCCGTACCGTGACGCCTCGTTCTTCCAGAGCTAACCAGGGGGAATGATTGGCTCCATGATCCAGGCGAGTGACTACGATCTCATCGCCCGTGTTCAGTTCGCGTCCAATCGACCGGCTGATGGCAAAGGTGAGCGAGGTCATGTTTGCGCCGAAGACCACCTCTTCCGGATCGCAGGCAAGAAAGTCCGCCATGGCGTCGCGAGCGCCGGCCAGCATCGTGTCGGTGCGTTGGCTGGTGACAAAAGCGCCGTCGGTGTTGGCATTGCTGCCCCGCAAATAATCAGTGATTGCGTCGATGACGGTTTGCGGAACTTGCGTCCCCCCGGGGCCATCGAGAAAAACGACAGGATGACCGTTGACGGTTTGCGTCAGGGAGGGAAATTGGGAGCGAACCCAGGTTAAATCAAGTGAGCCGGTGGCGTCGTTTTGCGCTGCAATGGCGAGGTTTTTGTCCGCGGTCATGCGCTACTCATCCCCTGGTCTGTTAAGGTTCCTATCGAGAGAGTACAGGGTACCGTGCGGGCGGTGGCGCGCAGGCAACAAATGGGGCGTAATCCGTCTCCAAACAGCTTGCTGGTAAACGCGATAAGGCGGATTACCGGTTCTTTCGAGGAGAAGGCAGGGATGGCGAGCAAGACCAAAAATACGGCGAAGCCCCGGGCTACAAAATCTTCAGCACGCGGCCATGCTCAGCCTTTGTCGTCCTCCGGTCTCGTCGATGAGCAACTTGATCGCTATCGCTCCATGCGTGATTTCAGCAAAACGGCCGAACCAAGCGGCAAGACAAGCTCGGTAGCCAAGACAGAGGCTCTGCCCTTTGTCATTCAGAAGCATGCCGCTACCCGCTTGCATTACGACTTTCGCCTTGGATTGCACGGGGTTCTCAAGAGTTGGGCGGTGACAAAAGGGCCGAGTTACGTGCCTGGCGATAAGCGCCTGGCGGTGCAGGTCGAGGACCACCCCATGGATTACGGTGGCTTCGAAGGGACCATTCCCAAGGGACAGTACGGGGGTGGCACGGTGATGCTTTGGGATGAAGGCACCTGGGAACCGCAGGGCGATGCAGACCAGGCGTTGGCCAAGGGCAATCTCAAATTCATTCTTCATGGCAAGAAACTGCACGGCAAGTGGGTGCTGGTGCGCATGGGTGGCAAGGCTTCGAACGAGGCCAAGCCGAATTGGCTGTTGATCAAGGAACATGACGAGTACGAACAGACCGCGGACGACGAGCCAATCACCGAGAAGGAGCCCAACAGCGTACTCACCCAACGTGATCTCGACGCCATTGCCCGGGAAGGCGACCACGTTTGGCAGTCGAATCGGCCGGAAACCTCCAGCCCGGGCAAGAGCTCTCCGGCAAAACCATCACGTCCGGTTCCATTCACCCCGTCCGGGCTGCCGGGAAAGAAAGAAACTTTGCCGGCGTTTATTCCCCCGCAGTTGGCCTCTGAGGCACCCACGCCCCCGATTGGAGAACACTGGGTTCATGAGCTAAAACTGGACGGCTACCGCATTCAGACGCACATCGACAAAGCCGGCAAGGTTCGCCTCTACACCCGCAGCGGGCTCGACTGGACACACCGCATGCGGTCGGTCGCGCGCGAGTTAGGTCAACTCTCTGTGGAAAGCGCCATCCTGGATGGAGAGGTCGTGGTGCTCGACGAACGCGGGCAAAGCAGCTTCGCCGCCCTCCAGGCAGCGTTTGAAGAGGGCGCAAAGCATCCCCTCTCCTACTTCGTCTTCGATCTCCTCCACCTCAATGGGCATAATCTTCGCCAGGAGCCGCTGACCCAGCGCAAGAAAATCCTGGCCCAGATGCTCGATAGCCTGCCGGAACATGACATCGTCCGCTACGGCCAGCATATCGAGACCGAGGGCAAACCCATCTTTGACCAAGCCTGCAAGTTAGGAGCCGAAGGCATCATTTCCAAACGCAGCGATGCCGTTTACACCTCAGGCCGCAGCAAATCGTGGATCAAGATCAAGTGTGTTCGCCGGCAGGAGTTCGTGATTGGGGGCTTCACCAAGCCCACCAATGGAACCGAGGGCATTGGAGCTCTTTTGCTTGGGTATTATGACAAGAAAAAATTGATTTATGCCGGACGGACGGGCACTGGTTTCACCCACGCCACCTCGCACAAGCTGCGCAAGCAATTAGAGACCATGCGGCAAAAAGAAATGCCCTTTGAGGAGGTACCGGGCTCGGCCGCCAAGGGTGCCCTTTGGGTGCGGCCCGAGTTGGTAGCAGAGGTACAATTCAGCACCTGGACCACCGACAATCTGGTGCGGCAAGCCAGCTTCAAGGGCCTGCGGGAAGACAAGAAAGCCGCCGAAGTGCGCCGGGAAGTAGCCGACCCGAGCCTTTCGCAACCGGCCGCGCCGCCCAAAAAGACTGCGCCACCCCAGAAAGCAAGCCCGGCCGCTCCACGCCAGCTCGGCTTCAAGGTTACTCACCCGGACAAGATCGTCGATCCAGAGACGGGGGTCACCAAGCAGGCCTTGATCGATTACTATTTGGCCGTTGCTCCGCTGATGTTGCCCCACGTCACCGGCCGGCCCCTCTCGCTGGTCCGTTGTCCTAACGGCGCCGGGAAACAATGCTTCTATCAAAAGCATTTGGGACCGGGCATGCCTCCTGGAATCGACGGTGTCGAGATCCCCGACCGGAAAGGCAAGGGCGTAGAGACCTACGTAACCGTGCAAGGAAATGAATCGCTGGCCGGGTTGGCACAGATGAATGTGCTGGAAATACATCCCTGGCAATCGACCAACGCCGATCTGGAGCACCCTGACCGCATCATCTTCGATCTCGATCCCGACGAGGCGGTATCCTGGCCAACGCTTTGTGAAAGCGCGCAGGAGGTGCGGGAACGCCTGAAGCAATTGGGCCTACAGAGCTTCGTAAAAACCACGGGCGGGAAGGGCCTGCACATAGTTGCACCCATCCGCCCAACTCTCGAGTGGGAACAGGTCAAAGCCCTGACCCATGAGTTCACTCTGCAGATGGAGAAAGACAACAGCAAACTCTACATCAGCAAAATGACCAAGGCAGCACGAAAGAACAAGATCTTTGTCGATTATTTGCGTAACGAGCGGGAGGCGACGGCAGTGGCTCCCTACTCCAGCCGGGCTCGCCTTCGCATGGCTGCTGCGCTACCCCTGGATTGGACTGAGCTCAAGTCGTCCAAGGCGCCTAAGTTCCTCATTGCCCGGTTCGCAGATTGGAGCGAACGGCTGCGGAAAGATCCATGGAAAGCCATGCTGTCGAGTGAGCAGGAAATCCCGGCGTCCCTCTTTGCCGCACAGTAACATTGGGGATTTGTGTTGACAACCGACCTTGGGCGCGGTGCGGAACCTTCCGGCGCAGGCCAGCAAACCTTTGTACATACACGACAGTGTGAAGGACCGCGTCGTCAAGGCCCGGAGGGCCGGCTGCTAAACGTCAGCCCAGCCCGGAAGGGCTGGGTATCCATGGTCGTCATTCCGAGCGCCGGAGGCGCGGCACCCTCTCATCCCAAAACCTGCGTTCGGTTGAGGGAGTGTGTCGCGCCTACAGCGCTCGGATGGCGATGGGATTCATACCCAGCCCTTCCGGGCTGGGCTGACGTTTAGCGGGCGGCCCTCCGGGCCTTGATGGCGCGATAGATCAGAACATTCTTGTCGTGACTGTAACGTGCCTGCGATTGAGGTTGGATGAGGGTGCCGCGCCTTAGGCGCTCGGGATCACGACCATGGTTACCCCGGACTGACGTCCTTGGGTAATTCTCAGCCGTCCCCGTTCGACAAGCTCAGGGCAGGCTCTGCGGGACCCACGGCAGGCCGGGGCAGGCTGGTCTTGCTGGGAAGGTAGAC
>DASRRN010000718.1:0-2512 GCA_035695685.1 Acidobacteriaceae bacterium
GATACCACCCGCCAGTTCGTGGAAGACAATGTGATTCCCATCATCGAGCAGTGCAATCGCGATGGCCGTTTTCCGCGAGAGCTGGTCCAGCCGATGGGCAAGTTGGGTTTCTTTGGCGCCAGCCTCGAGGGCTATGGGTGCGCCGGCATGTCCAATGTGGAATACGGCCTGGTGATGCAGGAATTGGAACGGGGCGACTCCGGCCTGCGCAGTTTTGTGAGTGTGCAATCTGCCCTGGTCATGTATCCCATCTACACCTTCGGCAGCGACGCGCAGAAAGACGCATGGTTGCCGCTCCTGGCGACGGGAGAGAAGCTCGGCTGCTTCGGGCTTACGGAACCCGACTACGGCTCGAACCCGGGTGGCATGCGCACCCGGGCCCGGAAAGACGGCGACGAATATATTCTGAACGGGGAAAAAATGTGGATCACGTCCGGCTCGATCGCTGACGTAGCCGTGATCTGGGCGAAGGTGGACAACGAAGAGGGGAAGGTCAGAGGTTTTCTGGTGGAAACCAATCGCCCTGGCTTCTCGGCCTACGACGTGCACGGCAAGTGGTCCTTGCGAGCCTCGGTCACATCCGGTCTTTCTCTGCAGGATGTGCGCATCCCGGCATGCAATCTGCTCCCCTTCACAGCCGGACTCAAGTCCCCTCTCATGTGCCTCAACCAAGCTCGGTACGGCATCAGCTGGGGAGCCATGGGAGCTGCAATGTCCTGTTACGATACGGCACTCCAATACTCCTTATTGAGAAAGCAATTTCGCGAAGAACCGATCGCCAGCCACCAACTGGTACAGGAAAAATTGACCTGGATGATCTCAGAAATCACAAAGGGGCAGCTGCTCGCGCTCCAGGTAGGCCGGCTGAAAGACACGGGCAAAGTGGGCTTCGAACACATCTCCATGGCCAAGCGGAATAACGTTTGGATGGCCCTGGAGTGCGCTCGGCTGGCGCGCGATATCCTTGGCGGCAACGGCATTACCGACGATTACCCGGTCATGCGGCACATGATGAACCTTGAATCGGTGAAAACCTACGAGGGCACGCATGACATCCACGCGCTCATTATCGGACAGAGCGTCACTGGTATACCCGCCTACTAGGGCCGCACTATTCGTCGAGCCGGTTTTCAACAGAGGTACTGCTGTTCGCCATTGGATAGAATCACGTTAGCGGGTTGCAGGCGAGTGCAACCACTTCCCCCCTATTTCGCAACCTATGGCTCCAGACTGCGTCTCTAATGAGTAGGAGCCGGACCATCGCTCCGACAGGTGTGTGCCAATGGATGTGAAGTCCGCGTCACTAAGAGTACTGCGACTGGGCAAGATACAGCGCCGTCCGGAGCTGGACGCCCTGCGCGGACTTTTTCTGGTCTGGATGACCCTGACTCACCTGCCGACGCGCCTTAGCGAGTTGGTAAATCAACCCTTTGGTTTTGTTTCATCGGCCGAAGGTTTTGTGTTTCTCTCCGCCATGCTGGTCGCCACTCTCTACATCCACCAGGCCGAGGAAGACAGCGATGGCGTACGCAGCAAACTGTGGAAGCGAGCACTCAGGATCTATGGCTACCATCTCATCATGCTGGCCATGGTTTTCACTGTGGTGGCGGCGTTCGCTGCGCACACGCATCGAGCGGCGATCTACAACCTGCTCAACTTTTACCTTGCCCACCCGGCGACGGCGATCATCGGATCATTGCTGTTGATCTACTGTCCACCTCTGCTGGACATACTGCCCATGTACGTTACGTTTCTGCTGCTAACGCCGTACATCCTGAGTTTGGCGGTACGCAAGGGTTGGACCCGCGTTCTGGTAATCAGCGGCATCGTCTGGCTACTGGCTCAGTTTGGTTTGCGCACCTGGATGCATTCGGTGGTGGTGCACGCCACAGGCTTACACATACCACTGCAGGAAACGGGAGCGTTCAACCTTTTTGCCTGGCAAACGATCTGGGTTCTCGCCTTGTGGCTTGGAGCCAAGTCCGCTCTACATGAGAACCCGCTGGGCAGGCTTCCCGCCTACGTCTTTCCCTTGAGCGGGGCCATTTGCCTCTTCTTCCTGGGGGTGCGTCATGATTGGCTTGGTCCGCACCTGACGCAGGAAGCGCTCGGCCTGGCATTGGACAAATGGCAAATCGGTCCACTGCGCATGCTGAACCTTTTCGCGTTTTCATGCATGGTCTACTGGTCGCGGAAATACCTCACCAAGCTGGTCTTGGTGGAACCTTTCCTGACCCTGGGCAAGGCTTCACTCGAAGTCTTCTGTGCTCATGTCTTCTTCGTCTTTGTGGGTCTTGCTCTGCTGTACGGAGAAGTGACGGAGTTACACGGCCGCTATGCTTTGATCTTGCTGGTAATTACCTTTACGGCGCTGATCCTGGTAGCAATCCGGGAGGTGCGGCGCAAGCAGAAGGCGCGCCTCTCTCCGCCGGCTGGAGGGGCAAATCGCGAATCGTTCCGGCCGGTATCGGGCTTGAACCCTCCGCCCGCGGAGAGGCGGGCGGAAGTTTAG
>DASRRN010000719.1:0-5054 GCA_035695685.1 Acidobacteriaceae bacterium
CTGAGCGAAGCGCCTCGCGGATCTATCGCCTAACAGAGGGTTTACAGCGCGTAGTCGAAGGACCCCGAGGATGCTCGTTGGCCGATGCTCTTCACAGCTTTCCGGCCACCAAAACAATGGGAGAAATCAAAAAAGTCACAACCTCTGAGGCGAACGTGGGGCACCCGTCCACTCCCTTCCCATTCGGTGCTGAGACAGACCGCTGCCCGACTCAACTCCAGCTGGGCGTTTGTTATCGAAGATCGCCGGGTGGCTCAGTGGTATCCCACATCTCGCGAAAAACTAGCGAGATGCCCCGAATTTCCTGAACGCGGCGCTGGACACAGCAACGTGTGCGCCTTTCTTGAAGGAAAGGCGCATGAAGTTCTTTGGAAGCTCTAAGGTCCACAGGAAATCGGTATGTGGGGCACCCATCGGTTCATCGTGGGGAAAGATTTCAAGCACGTTAGGGTTCGCCGGTGTCGGCGGGTTGGTCTTTCAGGATCTTTGAGAGCACGTTCAGATTGCCGTCGACTTTGGGGGCGTTTAGGCCGAGGATGTTTGCCACCAGTGGATAAATATTTACGTTTTCGAAGGGTTCGAGTTTGGTGCCGGGACGGATGTCCGGGCCCACGGCGAGGAAGAAGGCGCGCATGGACTTGATTGTCCGCGGATCGTAGCCGTGGACTCCCACTTCGGGAGGCAGATCCTGCACATCGACATGGGCACGGATGGCATACGGCCCGTTGGCCACGATCACGGGATCGCCCTCACGAGCGTTGCTGCTGTAATGCATGGCTGCGGGTACGCGCTTGCGGCGATAGACAGTGAAGGCGTCTGACTTGATCTTCAGCTCCTGGTATGCCTTTTCGGCTGCCGCTTCGGAGTTGGGGTACAGAAGCGATCCTACGGTGGTGAAGTTCTCCAGATCGGCGTACCTGGAGAGATCGATCCAGGGTCCCTGCTCCCGCTCCATGCCGTGGTCGGAAACCACGATCAGATCGATGGGCAACTGGAGGCGCGTGAGGTCCGCCCACAGGACGCCCATCAGCTCATCGACATGTTGGACCGCCGCAGCAGTCTCGGGGCTATCGGGTCCGTATTGGTGCCCGGCATGATCGACGGTCGAATAATAAAGAGTGATGAAGTGAGGACGCTGCTCCGGCGGGAGACGCAGCCAGGCGACCACCTGGTCAATCCGCTTTTCGTCGGGAAATCGATTGTCGAATTTGAGGTAGTAGGAGGGACGCCCGCCGTCAATCTCCGCCTCTGAGCCGGGCCAGAAGAAGCAAGCGGTGCGCATGCCCTGCTTCTCCGCCAGCACCCACAGGGGCGTGCCTCCGTACCAGCTTCCGTCGCGATTGGTCGCCGGATCGGTATAGGAGTAGCGCTGTTTGCGGGCAGGGTCGTAGAAGCTGTTGGCGACAATGCCGTGATGTTCCGGATAAAGCCCGGTCACCAGGGTGTAGTGATTGGGAAAGGTCAGCGAGGGATAGGAAGGGATCATGCCCTCGGGAGCGATTGCACCGTCAGCGCCCAAGGCCAGCAAATGTTTGGCGCCATCCTTGCGAGCATAGTCGTAACGGAAGCCGTCCAGGGAGACCATGACCACATAAGGCCTGGATTGCTGCGCCGCAGCATTCGGTCCATGGTCGACCGTGATTACCTGCGCTGCTAAGCAGAGCGACAGCAATAAGGGAAACACAGCGGGCAGGTAAGCCAGCCGGCGGCGATGCATGATCTAGCCGCCTGCTGCGGAGCGCAGTTGTTCGGCAGCAGCTTCGGGGGTAATGTCCCGCTGTGGCATCCCCAGCATTTCAAAGCCGACCATGAATTTGCGTACGGTTGCCGAACGCAACAAGGGGGGATAGAAGTGACCGTGAAAATGGCACTCCGGGTGGGCGTCGCCGTCGGTCGGCCGCTGGTGAAAACCCATGGTGTAGGGAAAGCTGGTAGCGAACAAGCGGTCGTAAATGGTGGTTAACTGCTTCAGAATATCTGCCAACCCATGTTGCTCGGAAGGCCTGAATTCCGGGAGGCTGCCCACGTGGGCGCGGCTGAGCACCAGGGTTTCGAAGGGCCAGACTGCCCAAAAGGGCACCAGGACAACGAATTCCTGGTTCTGGCAAACGATACGGTGCTTTTGCTGGAGCTCGATCTTGAGGGTGTCACAAAGCAGGCAGGCGTCATGCAGATTGCGATACGCGCTCTGATTGGCCACCTCGGCTGCGGCTTCGTCGGGAATATGCTCGGTGGCCCAGATCTGGCCATGGGGGTGAGGATTACTGGCCCCCATCATGGCTCCACGGTTTTCGAAGATCTGCACATGACGAATTTCCGGGCGCGCACCTAGTTCCATGAACTCCGCTGTCCAGGCCTCGATCACGCGCACAATGTCGGCCACTTCCATGCCGGCGAGGGTCAAGCTGTGATCGGGATGGAAGCACAACACGCGGCAAATGCCACGCTCGGTTTGTGCCAGCAGCAGGGAGTGGCCAGTCTCGAGCACCCCGTCAGGCGAGTCGGGCAAGAGCGCGGCATAGTCGTTGGTAAAGGCAAGGACGCTGGTGTACGTGGGGTTCTGCTTGCCCCCGGCACGCACATTGCCGGGGCATAGATAGCAGTCCGGATCGTAGTGCACGGCGGGCTTTGCGTCGGTCCTGCTCACCTCGCCCTGCCAGGGCCGTTGGGTGCGATGAGGAGAAACCAGCACCCAGCGGCCACGCAGCGGATCGTAGCGGCGATGCGGAAATTGCAGGTTGGTGTCCATCAGCGAGCCTTGCCGTTCGACTGCGGGGCCTGGCCGGTAACACCTTTGCCTTCTTGGACGGAGAAAATCTTGTCCACGCCCGGAAGATTCACTTTTTCCTTCAGGCCGCTGGGCCAGTGAATCTCGACCGCATCCACTTTGTCGGCATCCCCCAGACCGAAGTGCACCCGGGGATCATTGGAAGAGACAAAGCCACCTCCACTGAGCACGTCGCCACGCTGCTTGATGCCCCCGGCGGTAAGGTATACGGTGGCGCCGACCGCGTCCCGGGGGCTTTTTGCTCCGCCGGTCAAGCTCAGTTCCACCCAGTGGTGATGATCGGGGTTAACGTTGCGCAACAGCACCGGCACGCTGTCAATGTTATTGATCACCGCGTCGATCCGGCCGTCGTTAAAGAGATCGCCAAAGGCCGCACCCCTGGCGGGGATGACGAGGGCCAACCCCGTGCCTTCCACTGCCGGCACCAGCTCGAACTTCTTACCCTTCTGGTTGTGGAACAGCAGAGGCCGTTCAGCGTAGGTCGAGCCCCAGTTGTTCTGGTCCACCATGGGGTAGACGTGCCCGTTGGCGACGAACAGATCTTTCCAGCCGTCGTTGTCGTAATCGATGAACTCAGTGGCCCAGCCAAGGAAGGGCACGGTCACCTCAGCCACCCCCGTGGCATAGCTGTCATCGGTGTAGTTGGCGTCGCCGTCGTTGCGATAGAGCACATCGTAGTCGTCAGAAAAGGTGGTATTGAATAGACCCAGCCGCCCGTTGTTTTGGTAGTCGCCCACGGCCACCCCCATGGATGCCGTCTCCCGACCGTTCTCATTCAACGCATAACCGGAGGCGTAGCTGTCATCTTCGAAAGTGCCGTTGCCTTTGTTGATGTACAGGTAGTTGGGGGTGGAGTCGTCGGCTACCAGCAGGTCGACCTTGCCGTCGTTGTTGAGGTCGACGAAGATCGAGGTGAATCCGTAGTAGCCGTTGGGATCGTTTACGCCGGCTTTCTGGCTGACGTCGGTGAAGGTGCCGTCGCCGTTGTTGTGGAAGAGATGATCGGGCTCTCCCTTCAATCCGCGCGGACCGCACATCACACTGACGCCGCGGAATTGGCAGAAGCTGGAGGAGGCCACCCCGGCGCCGCCAGGCCCGGTTGCTTTTCCCATGTCGGGCAGGTCGAAGTGCACATACCCGGAAACGAACAGATCGAGCCGGCCGTCGCCGTCATAATCGCCGAAGGTGGGACCGCTGGACCAATTGCCCAGTTGCACCCCGGCTTTTTCCGCCACGTCGGTGAAGGTTCCATCATGGTTGTTGTGATAGAGGCGATTTTTGCCGTAGTTGGCGACGAACAGATCCGGGTAGCCGTCGTTGTCGTAATCACCTACGGCTACGCCGAATCCCCAGCGATCGTTGGTCACTCCAGCCTTGGCGGCGACGTCGGTGAAGGTGCCGTCGTGGTTGTTGTGGAACAGGGCGGCGTGGGGTGAAGGCGCTTTGCCGTCAAGCGCTTCATAGGTGGAGCCGTTCACCATGTAAATGTCGAGCCAGCCGTCCTTGTCATAGTCGAGGAGGGCCACGCCGGACCCCGGCGCCTCGAGGATGAATCGCTTCTCGGGGGTGCCCATGGTGTGATGCCAGGTGGTCAGGCCGGCCTTGGCGGCAATATCCTCAAAGATCACGGGACCGGTTTTGACAAAGCCGCCGGCGGTAATAGGCCGTTTTTCGGAGTCGAGCACGGGCGCGTGGGTGCCCCCAGTGTTTACGCCACCCATGGCTTGGGGTTGAGGAGTTGGAGCTTCTGGAGCTTGCCCTGGCGCGGCGCCCTGACCCCGCACAATCAATGGCGATAACAGCACTGACAGCGACAACAAGACCAGACTACGGCAGAGCAAGCGGGGTACTCCTTTGAGGGTCACACCAAAGGATAAAGGATTTGCCGCAGGCGGGGATCTGCGGGGCGGAAGAGACCGAAATTCCATAAATGGTTGGGGCGGGTTTGCCTGGAAACGTAGTGTGGCGCAGCGGTTCCTCAATGGACGGCGCAGGTCTTAAGACAGGCCCACGGACAATAAACCAGGGTGGCGATCACAATGACGAACGCGGGGACGTGAATGAGCGTTGCCGCTCCGGTGAGGACGACCAGCGGCGCCCATGGCTTGACAGAGCGCAATGCGATTCGCCGCGAGCCCTTGCCGAGGCTCTCGAGAAGAAACAGGCAGAGCATAAATCCCAGCATGCTGACGCAAGCCGACCCCATGTGGGCGCGCCATGCAGGAAATGGACGTAGGCCCGCGTCCCCGTAATCCTTGATGGCGCC
>DASRRN010000720.1:0-6926 GCA_035695685.1 Acidobacteriaceae bacterium
ATGATCGGGCACTACAAGCGGTCAAAATACCTGGCCGAGCAGGAGGCTGTGACCGCGGCGCGCGATGGCCAGCAGGTCATCATTCTCAATCCCACGACTCCTATCGGATCCGGCGACATTAAGCCAACCCCGACTGGCCGCATCGTGGTGGATTTCCTCAATCGAAAATTTCCAGCATATATGGATACCGGACTCAACCTCGTGGATGTCAACGAAGTAGCCAGGACCCACGTCCATGCACTGGAGGGAGGGCGATCCGGCGAGCGCTACATCCTGGGTGGTGAGAACCTGACGTTAAAGCAGCTTCTGGATAAAATGTCTGCGATCACGGGCCTGCCTTCTCCGACCATGCGAGTTCCGCATAGCGTCGCCATGGCATTCGCCGTTTGGGATCAAACCGTCACCGGGAAGCTGCGCGGGCGAGAACCGCGTGCTACGGTGGAGGCCGTGCGCATGGGTAAGAAAAAGATGTTCGTCTCCTCCGCCAAAGCCGAGCGCGAGTTGGGATTTCATGTGCTGCCTGTGTATGCAGCACTGCGGTCGGCCATTGATTGGTTTCGCGCGCATGGGTACGCGCCTTCCGCATGAGGCGGGTTGGGATTATCGCGGCCATGCCCGGCGAGTTGAAGCCGCTGGTGCAGGGATGGAAGCCACTGCACCTTCCGCGCGGAGAGAGTGCGTGGCAGGGCAGCTTGAACGGGACCACGTGCATCGCTGTTTGTGCAGGCATGGGTGTGGCGGCGGCCGAACGAGCCTGCGCGATTGCCGCTCGGGAGGCACCGCTCGATGCCCTGGTTTCGATGGGATGGGCCGGTGCGCTCTCCTGCGGCATGCAGCCCGGTGACGCGTACGTGGTGAACGAGGTAGTGGACGCCGTCAGCGGGGAACGGTATCCCACCCACTCACCGCCGCGCGCGGGAGACGCCCCTCCGCTCAAGTTGGTCACCATTGACCATGTGGCCATGGCTGCGGAAAAGCGTGGGCTGGGGCAGAAGTATCAGGCTGTCCTGGTGGATATGGAGGCTGCAGCGGTGGCCCGTTGCGCTCAAGGCCACGCGATCGCCTTCTATTGTCTCAAGGCGGTTTCCGATGCGGCGAGCGAAGTGTTGCCTGACTTTGGCCGGTACACAGACGGCCAGGGTCAGCTGCAACTGGCGGCGTTGTTGGCTCACGTCGCGATTCGGCCCCGGTATTGGCCGGGCTTGGCCCGCATGGGGAAGAATGGCAGGAAGGGCGCGGTGGCTATGGCGGCAGAGTTGGGTCCTCTGGTCGGCGGTCCGAGAGGTTAGCCGCTGCTCGGTGGCCCATTCAAGCCTTGTTTTGACTTGAGTGGGATACCCAAAGTCCGTGGTCTCCAGTCCCGCAGGGACGTCTGAGCTTAGCCCAGGACGTTAGTCCTGGGTAGGTTGGAAAACCTGATTCAGTCCCGACAGGGACGGCTGGTACAGGCTTTACAGGCTGAGAAACAACTCTGAACGAAGGGCACAAACGAACGACGAGAATGATGCAGACCATAACGGAAATAAACAAGGAGAACCCGCTCACTGTGGCGAAGAGCATGCAGGCCGCAGTGTATCGTGGCGTGAATGACGTGCGTGTCGAGACCGTTCCTGTGCCCGCGATCGGCCCGGGCGAGGTGCTCATCCAGGTTCATAGCTGCGGCATCTGTGGCACCGACCTGAAGAAGATTCATACCGGGTCGCACTCCGCTCCGCGCATCTTCGGTCATGAAACCGTGGGTACGATTGCGGCCGTGGGGGCTGAGGTAGGATCCTTTGCCGTGGGCGACCGGGTGGCGGTCTTCCACCACATTCCTTGTGGCACTTGCTACTACTGCCGGAAGAAAACTTTTGCCCAGTGTCCGGTTTACAAGAAGGTAGGTTGCACCGCGGGCTTCGAGCCTTCCGGCGGCGGATTCGCCGGATATGTGCGCGTGATGGACTGGATCGTGAAACGTGGGCTGATCAAGATTCCCGACGGCATCCCATTCGCCCAGGCTGTCTTCGTTGAGCCTTTAAATACTTGCCTCAAGGGGGTGCGCAGCCTGAATCTCGCGGAGGATGAGACGGTGTTGGTGATCGGCCAGGGCCCAATCGGGATCATGCTGGCGTCTTTGGCCAAACGTTCGGCGGCCAAGGTGATCACAGCCGACCTTTATCCGGAACGTCACAAAATCGCAGCCACATTTGGGCTGGATTCGCCCATCGACGCTTCACGAGAAGACGTGGTGGAAGTGGTTCGTGCCGCCAGCGACGGCCGAGGGGCGGACGCCGTGATTCTGGCCGCAGCCGGGAATGCTCTGATTCGAACTGCCATGGATGCCGCCCGTCCAGGAGGCCGTGTGCTGCTGTTTGCCCAGACCCAGCACGGGGAGGCGATCATCGATCCGGCGGCGGTATGCGTGGACGAAAAGACGCTGTTAGGGTCCTATAGCGCCTCGGTGGACATTCAGGACGAGGCGCTGCGTATGGTGTTCGAGGGTTATGGGCAGGGCTACGACCTGACCCGGCTGGTCTCGCATCGCTTTCCTCTGTCGGAGGCGGTTGAGGCTATCGCCATTGCCTCCGAGCCCAAAGCTACCTCCATGAAGATCATGATTGAAGGCACGCCTGCCCGGATTGGGCGAGAATAGGAAGGTATGTTAAGTGAGATGAACGCTGCCGTGCTCTACGGCAAGGAAGACGTCAGGATTGAACGGGTCCCTATCCCCGCCGCCGGTAAGGGAGAGATTGTCATCCGCGTTCACGCCGCTCTCACTTGCGGAACTGACCTGAAAGTCTTCCGCCGGGGGTACCATGCCAGGATGATTGCGCCGCCGGCGCTCTTCGGGCATGAACTCGCCGGCGTGGTCCACGAGACAGGGGACGGCGTGCGCGGTTTCAAGCCGGGCATGCGCGTGGTGGCGTTGAATTCGGCGCCTTGTGGGGCCTGCTTCTGGTGCGTCCGTAAACAGGAAAATCTGTGTGAGGATCTGCTCTTCAACAACGGCGCATACGCCGAATATATCCGCGTTCCGGCGCGCATCGTGGCCAAGAATACCCTCATCGTGCCGGAGAGTTTGCCCTTGGAGCACGCGGCGTTGACGGAACCGCTGGCTTGCGTGGTGCGCGGCCTGGAAGAGACCGGGGCCAAGCGTGGGGACAGTGTGGTGGTGATCGGAGCCGGACCGATCGGCTTGATGTTCATGCACGTGGCGCAACTTTCAGGGATGAAAGTGATCGCGGTGGTCAAGCGCGATGAACAGATTGCCTCAGCAACGACGTTCGGCGCTACCCATGTGGTGCAGACCACGGCGGTGATCGATGCCGTGGCCGCGGTACGTGGTCTGACCCCCGATCACCGGGGCGTGGATGTGGCCATTGAAGCTGTGGCGACCCCGCTCACCTGGCAGTGGGCGGTGGACATGGTTCGCCGCGGCGGCACGGTGAATTTTTTTGGCGGCTGCGCCGCCGGAACCAAGGTGGAGATCGATACCAATCGACTGCACTACAACGACATTACGCTGAAGGCGAGTTTTCACCATACACCTGCCGCTTGCCGCAAAGCTTTTGACCTGCTGGCGAGTGGGCGATTCAAGTGCAGCGAATACATTACCGGGAGGGCACAGTTGTCGGATTTGGAGACAGTGCTGCGCCGCTTGAAGGATCGTTCGAACGATATCAAGACGGCAATCATTCCCTAGGTGTTTATGTACGGGCTAAAGAATCTGCGTGAGAACTGGCGAAGCGAAACAGCAGGTCCCTCCACTCCGCTGCCCCGGATTTCCTGTAAGAGCTCGGTGGCGTCGGCGAACTTCATGCGGCTTTCCTTAATGAAAGCCGCACACGTGGTCGTGTCCAGTGCAGCGAGGCAGGAAATCCGGGTACGCTCCGGTCGGGATGACAACTCATTGGGAGGCCCGGAGATGGTCCCTACAACAGAATTGTCATCCCGACCGGAGCGCAGCGGAGTGGAGGGACCTGCTGTTACTGGCGGAGATAACGAGGCAACATGACGGTCAAGAGTGCGCCGGACGATCGGGAGTTGTTAGAACGCGGCTGGGCCGCGCTGCCGGTGGAGTATCGCATTCCAGAGCAGCGCCCGAGCCTTGAGGAGGCGCGCGCCTACTGCCAGCGGCTGGCCACGACGCACTACGAGAACTTTCATGTAGCCTCGTGGTTTCTGCCTGCGCGGCTGCGGCCTCACTTCCACAGTATTTATGCCTATTGCCGTATCGCGGATGATTTGGGTGATGAGGTGGGGAATCGCGAGCAGTCACTCGCGCTGCTGGATTTGTGGGGGAGGGAATTGGACGCCTGTTACCGGGGTGAAGCGCGTCACCCCGTCTTCGTCGCGCTCGCCGAGACCATACGCGCTTGCGACATTCCTCAGCAGCCCTTTGCCGATTTGTTGGTGGCCTTCCGTCAGGACCAGAACGTGATGCGCTACCAGACCATGGATGGTGTACTGGATTACTGCCGATACTCAGCCAATCCGGTCGGGCGGCTGGTTCTTTATGCTTGCGGTTATCGGGGCGCGGACATGTTCCGGCTCTCTGACTTCACCTGCACCGCGTTGCAATTGGCAAATTTCTGGCAAGACACAAGCTCCGATTACGCGCGGGGCAGGATCTATCTTCCCCTCGACGATATGCAACGTTACGGTGTGGCCGAGGACACGATTGCACGCCGCGATGCAACCCCGGCCTTTCGTGAACTTATGCGGCATGAGGTGGACTATGCCCACCTTCTGTTTACCCAGGGCTTGCCCCTCATCGACATGGTCGATCGAGAGCTTGCGCTCGATCTTGATCTCTTCAGCCGTGGCGGCCTGGAGATTTTGCATGCCATTGAGCGCCGGCAATACGACGTGCTTTCCCTTCGGCCCGTCATTTCGAAGGGACGAAAGCTGGGACTGCTGGCGCGCGCACTCGGGGGCAAGCTGATGCCCGGGTTGGCAAGGGGAAGGCGGCCGGCGTGACCGCCGAAGTGCAAGCGGCCTACGCAGCCTGTAGGGCCATCGCGCGCAAGAAAGCGAAAAACTTCTACTACTCGTTTGTCGCCCTGCCGGCAAGCAAGCGAGACGCGATTTGCGCCGTCTATGCCTTCATGCGCCAGGCCGACGATCTCTCCGACGATGAGTCCCTTCCCATTGCTGACCGGCGGGTGGCCCTCGATCGCTGGCTTGGTGACTGGCATCGGGCCTTGGCAGAGGGCAGCACCAGCGATCCTATCTTTGTAGCCCTGCTGGATGCGCAACACCGCTTTGCCATCCCGGCTCAGTTGCTGGACCAGCTGGTACAAGGCACAGCCACGGACCTCGAACCACGGTTTGCTGTGTATGCGACGTTCGCCGACCTCTACCGCTACTGTTACCTGGTGGCTTCGGTCGTCGGGTTGGTCTGCATTCGGATTTTCGGATACCTCGATCCGCGGGCAGAGAAGCTCGCGGAAGAGACCGGGATCGCTTTTCAGTTGACCAACATTTTGCGCGATGTGCAGGAAGATGCGCAGCGTGGGCGGCTCTATCTACCGCTCGAAGATCTGGAACGCTGCGGGGTGACAGCCGGCTCCATAACCGGCATCCACAGTGGGCAACAACTGACTCCGCAACAACGCCAGGTGCTCGCCATTCAGGCCGAGCGGGCGGGGCAGTTTTATAAATCCGCAGAAGCGTTGTTGCCCCTGATTTCACCCGACAGCAGGGCGGCGATGTGGGTTCTGGTCACTATTTACCATCGTTTGCTGCGGCACATCGAACAGCGCAATTTTGACGTATTTTCCGCGCGAGTGGGCGTTCCGGCGTATGAGAAGCTGAGCATATTGGGATGCGGCCTTTTCAAGACGCTGGCGCAGGGAGTGTGGGCCTGACAGGTTTGCGCTCGGTCACTGTGGTTGGCGGTGGGCTGGCCGGGCTTTCGGCGGCGTGTGCCCTGGCCGAGGCCGGTTACGCGGTACGCTTGCTCGAGAAGCGGCGCTACCTTGGCGGCCGTGCTTCTTCTTATGAACATCCCGGAACGGGAGAGGTGATCGACAACTGCCAGCACGTGCTGCTGGGCAATTGCGTCAATCTTATCGATCTTTATCGCCGGCTGGGCGTCAGCGACGCGATCCGCTGGTTCGATCGCCTTACTTTCATAGAACCGGGTGGACGGAGGAGCATTCTTCAGCCCTCCTTTTTGCCCGCGCCTTTTCACGACATGCCGGCCTTTCTGCGTGCGCCGGCCTTCTCGTTTTCCGACAAGCTCGCCATCGGTCGCGGCCTGAGCGCATTCATCACCGGAATTCCAAAAGACACAGAAGAGAACTTCGCCCAATGGCTGGCGCGCCATGGGCAGACTGCCGGAGCGATCAACCGGTTCTGGAAGCCGGTGCTGGTAAGCGCGCTCAATGAGGATCCGGATCGCATGTCGGTGCACTACGCCGGCCAGGTGATTCGCAAGTCGCTGCTGCTTTCGCCGGTAGCGGGACGCATGGGTGTGCCTACAATTCCGCTGAGCGATCTATACAGCCGGGCGATTGATTACCTGCAGATCCGCGGCGGGCAGGTGGACCTTGGCTCCGCTCCGGAATCGTTCCAGTGGTCTGAAGAAACACAGCAATGGACGGTCGCGACTCAAACCCAGACCCAGGACCAGAGCTTCACCAGCGACGCCATTATTCTGGCGTTGGCGTTTGAAGGGTTGAGCAAGTTGCTGCCGGCTTTGCCACCAAACCCCAAGGCAGAGCAGTTGGCGATGAACCTGGGTTGCTTTGAGCATTCGCCGATCACGGGCATTCACCTTTGGTTCGATCGCGAGATAACCGAGCTAGAGCATGCCATTCTGCTGGACACAACCATACAGTGGATGTTTCATAAATCCCGGCTGCAGCCAGAAAAGCGGCGCGGTGAGCCGGGGAGCTATATCGAGCTGGTGGTGAGCTCGTCTAAATCTCTGGTAGGTATGC
>DASRRN010000721.1:0-6515 GCA_035695685.1 Acidobacteriaceae bacterium
TCCACGTTGTACTGTCCGTTTACTTTTTGAATCAGGGGTATCGCGGCTTTCCTATATGGCAGAAACGTTGGGTCCGCATGCAGCGAATCCCAATTCTTTTTCGCCTCATCAAGGCTGGAATGAGCCACAACGTAGATGAACGTATCCTTCCAGGCGGGGTCGTCATTGGGCACCCAGTAGCCGAGGACGTGGAGATCATGCTTTTCCTGTAGCTTCGAAACGTCCCGAAAGATGGATTCGAGTTCCGGCACTTTGCCCGGCATCGTATGGTAAACCATCAGTTCGAAGACGCGATCGCTCTCTGCCCTCACTTCATTCAGGTACATGAGGCGGCCCGTTAAGAGAGATCCCATCGCAAAGGAAATGAGAGCTGCGACGGAGACCTTCCAAGCCGTGAGTCTCCAATTTGTGAGAGTCTGCAAAAGTAGTCTAGCGTTCATCCTCATGGATTCATCCTCTGGTGACGAATTGGCTCATCCAGCCCGCGAAGCCAGATTCGTTTTGTCCAGTGCAAATCAGTCAAGCCGCCGTACTTCCTTTCGTGAACCACCGGATGCTGAAAGAAATTGGCAACCCTACAAGGATCATGTGTACCAGCAGGCCCTGGACCAAACCACCATACTGGTAAGGGCCCCGGGCATGGAGGGCGGAAAGGGGCAGAACGATAAGCCGCATCACCAGTTCCACTGCAATCCCAAAAAATAGCCCGCATACCAAAGGCTGCTCTTTCAAAAAAACCAGCTTTCGGCTGGCCATGTAGTAGACCGCCGCAGCGGAGAATGCGATAAAGAAGTGCAGCAGGACACCCAGCAGGTAGACCGCTGCCCCTCCATGGAAGGCCTGCGGTCCAAGCAGGCCCGCGGCAATCGCCAGGGGAATTTTCGGCCCAAACAAGATGAAGGCTTGCGTGAGATCCAAGATGCCCGCAAGCAGACCGCCGACTGTGATTGCCAACAAAGAGTGTCTTGTTCTCATTGACACTGGTGCAGGATCGCCAGGGATACTGCGAACGACATAGGCCGCGTCCATACGCTCCGAACCTCCTCGAGGTGCAGCTTCTATTCGTAGGCAGTTGGCCGTGTCCGCGCCATCTTTAGTCAGGCAACGGCTACAGCCATGTTCATGAACGGTATCAGCGTGCAGCAAGCGGCGAGCTCCGGAGACTCCATTCGGTACCCCTTCCGGTCGAGAGAATGTTAGATAATTCATTGACCGCGCCGGAATATATCGCGCACCCAGCATTGTGGCGATGTTCAACGGCTTGATCGAGCTCCATGTTCATGAGCAGACCCTTGCCATTTCGAAGAGCTCAAACGGGATATCGCATAGGGATCCTGATTGCGCCGGTATTCGCTGTTCCGGCGGCGCTATCTGTACTGCAGGTATACGTCCGATCCAAAGTGGAGCAGCAGCCAGTTACATGGCAGAATCTGGTCTACGGAGGAAGCGAGTGGCTACTCGTAGGCATGTTTACGCCGCTCATCTATCAGTTGGGAAAGTTGTTTCCTTTTTCGCGTGCGCACTTTAAAGTCTGGCTCATCGTTCATTCAGCAGGCGCCCTGGTACTGTGCGCAGGTCTCGGTTCTTTAGACTTTTGTTTGGGAATGCTCCTGCATACCTTTCCACCTCAGAAATCTCTGGTTGTCGCTTATTTCACGTGGATGCTAAGCGGGTTGCCCTTTGTCGTCTCCATCTACTTTGCATTACTCGGATGCGTGCATGCCTACTCATATTTCGTCGAAGCCAGAACGCGTGAAGCGGATGCCGCGAGGCTTGAAGCTCAGCTCTCTGAGGCAAGGCTTGGCGCTCTGAGGATGCAGCTTAACCCTCACTTTTTGTTCAATAGCCTTAACGCGCTTTCCGCGCTTGTCCGTGAGCAGGATACGCCGGCAGCCTCTCGGATGCTTGAGCTGATTGGCGATGTGTTGCGCCAGGTGCTACGGCCTGATCAACCACATGAAATTCCGCTATCGGAAGAAATGGCATTTCTCGCGCAGTATCTCGCGATCGAGCAAGTTCGATTTTCCGATCGCCTTGAACTGCGGTGGGATCTTCAACCTGGTGCCCTCCATGCTCTTGTTCCCACTTTTATCATGCAGCCCATAGTGGAAAACGCGATCAAACATGGGGTGCTCAATCATGCCGAAGCAGGCGTGATCGAAATCTCCGCAAAGGTCCTGGGAGAATCTGTTCAGTTAAAAGTGCGCGACAACGGAAAGGGAATTCAACCATCGACAGGCAGAGCCGGTGTCGGCTTATCGAACGTTACAGAGAGATTGCGAACTCTCTATGGTAATGGCGCCAGGCTCTCGCTTGATTCACTCTCCACCGGTGGTACAGAGGCCACCATAACCATGCCCCTTCGTGTAGGTCCGGAATGAACCCCCTTCGCGTTCTGGTGGTCGATGACGAACCTCTCGGGCGTCGAGCCATTCGACAGCTTTTGCTTTTGCACTCCGACAGCGTGGTTGTGGGGGAAGCTCGAAACGGCCGCGAGGCCATCCGGCTTATCCAGGAACTAAAGCCTGATTTGGTCTTTCTTGACGTTCAGATGCCTGAGATTGACGGTTTTGCGGTTCTGAGAGCGATCGCGCCGCAGTGTTTGCCGCTCGTGATATTTGTCACCGCTTTCGATACGTTCGCAGTGCGCGCTTTTGAGATTAACGCACTTGACTATCTTGTAAAACCTCTTCATGAGGCGAGATTCAGAGACGCGCTCACCAGGGTTCGCGAACGGTTTCGTTCCAAGGAAGCGATTGAGCTGTCGAAACGCTTATCGCAACTTCTCTCAGACGGGAGTCAATTTGTCGAGAAGCCAATTGAGCCTGCAACCAGACTACTCATCGGCACCGGTGGCGCGGACCTAATCCTCGATACCTCAGAGATTGACTGGATAGGTGCTGAGGACTACTACGCCGCGGTGTATTGTCGAGGTCGAAAGCACCTTGTGCGTGAGTCGCTGGCATCGCTTGAAACTCGATTGGATAGCTCTCAATTCCTGAGGGTCCATCGGACGGTGATCGTGAACCTGGCGCAGATCCGTGAGGTAAGCACTGACTCGGAAGGTAGCTCATTCCTGTTGCTGCGCGACGGAGTTAAGGTGCCGCTAAGCCGCCGGCACCGGGCGGGAGTGACGAAAGCCCTGCGCCAGTTCAGAGCCCACCCGGCCCAGACGGCGAAGCACATCATCCGGTGATCGGCTCAAAGAGTCTGCGGTTTCTTCTCCCGCTCTCACGCACACTCTAAAACACATAGCGGTCATACCATTTTTCGCATCAGTAGTCCGGAGCCGAAACGAGTCTCGATCGTTCCGGTAACGTTGAAACCGCATGCGGTGTAAAAGTCGTAGGCATGGGGATTACCGATAACGCAAAGCGCAGCAGATCCTTGTGTGCGGACGATTTGGAGACAGTGGTCGACCAGCGATCTTCCAACACCACAGCGCCGGACGTCTGGGTCAACGAATAAGGCGTCTAGTTCGACGTCTCCATCCGGCCGTGGTAGCAATGCAGCAAATCCAACGATCACGCCGTTTCGTTCCGAGACGAACACCGCACCGGCATCGATCTGATCTATCGGCAATTCAATCGCGTCCGGGTGGGCAAGTAAGGCGTCACGATCGCCAGCATTGGTAAGAGATGCGCGCAATTGCAGGGCCTCAAGCTCTTTTTGCTCAGAGATGACCGCGCAGCGAATAAGGAAACCACTCACAGCTCAGGAGTTTAGCATCCCATACGTAACTCTACTGACTCGTCCTAACCATTTCCTGGATTGCTCCCGCCGGTGGGACCACAATTATCCACCGACCCAGGCTTGAGCATTTTGGTTCTACTCCCGGGTAAGTTTCGCTGCACGACAATCGTGGAGTCAACGCTCCCATGTGCGTCTCCCCTCAAAGACGCAAAGGATGAGAAGCCCATTTTCCCTGAGTTGGGAGCTGCGACGGTGCACAGTTGCCCGGTTGACTGAGCAGTCGTAAAGTGGACCCTTATGAAGGAGAACCAAAGACCGCTCGAACCGGGGATTGTGACCGATTTCGCGGATCGGCTCAACTACGCCGGGTATCTATGCCTGCCGGAGTTGTTGGCTCAACAGCGTCCCTTGTCTTCACCCGCTCATCACGATGAAATGCTCTTTATCATCCAGCATCAGGTCGCCGAGCTATGGCTCAAGCAGTTGATCCATGAGCTAACCGCCGCAATCCGCTTCGTGCAGCACGATGAGCTCGACCCGTGCTTCAAGATCCTGGCGCGGGCAAAACTCATTCAGATGCAACTGTTCGACCAGTGGGTGGTGCTCGAAACGCTCACACCGTCCGAATATCTGGAGTTCCGCGGCGTACTTGGCAATGCGTCTGGCTTTCAGTCCTTCCAGTACCGGAAGCTTGAGTTTTTACTCGGGAACAAGAATCGCGATGCGATTCGCGTGTTTGAGCATGACCCAGCCGTACACGACGCGCTGAAGAGCGCCCTGGAAGCGCCCAGCCTGTATGACGAGTTCTTGCTGCACCTGTCAAGGCGAGGCTTTTCCATTCCACGGGAATGTACGGAACGTGACTGGAGCGAGCCGCATCTTAAGAGCGAAGGACTCGTGCAGGTCATTCGTGGAATTTACGAACATCCTCGCGAACACTGGGATACCTACGAAATGTGCGAGAAGCTTGTTGACGTCGAAGAGTATTTCCAGCTCTGGCGCTTTCGCCATATGAAGACGGTAGAAAGGATCATTGGTTTTCGGCCGGGAACTGGGGGCTCATCCGGGGTGGGCTTTCTGAAGCAAGCACTTGAACTAACCTTCTTCCCTGAGTTACTTGCAGCGCGAACAGGGTTATTGCAGCGATGAATGCAAGGATTCAGCAGGCTGTTTCGAGAGTGGGCGGCGGTTCGTTACAGCCAGACTCTATTCAGCGGCACATTGTTCCGCTCTTTTCCCGAGTCTTGTCGAGCAACTCCCTTTATCTGGCGAATCACTCCATGGGCCGGCCCCTGGACGCGATGGCGGATGATATAGCCGAAGCGACCGCCGTCTGGTACAGCAAACTTGGGGATGCATGGGATGCCTGGCTTGAAGAGCGGGAGGCTTTTCGTACGCGTATTGCAACGCTGATCGGGGCCACCCATATCGATTGCGTCGTGCCCAAGACTTCAGCGGGGCAAGGTCTGCGTGCCGTCCTGAACGCCCTGCCAGGAAGGCCCCGCGTAATCAGCACACGAGGAGAGTTCGACTCCATCGACGTGATATTGAAGCAGTACGCCGCGCTCGATCGCATAGAACTCCAGTGGGTTGAGCCGGAAGCGGACGGTGACTTCACCATAGAGCCGCTCATTGATGCAGTGAAGGATCGAGATGGAGCAGGACTGGTTGTTGTATCGCAAGTCATGTTCATGACCGGCCAGATCGTCAGGAGCCTTGACGCGCTTGCGAAAGCTTGTCGTCGGCACGGAACGAGGCTGCTCGTAGACTCCTACCATGCTGTTGGTGCCATCCCCGTCGACGTGGTCCAGCTAGGAGCCGACTTTGTGATTGGCGGAAGTTACAAATATCTTCGCGGTGGCCCCGGGGCCTGCTTTCTATACATTGCACCTGAGGTACTTGAGGCTGGCTTGCGCCCACTGGACTCCGGGTGGTTTGCCAATTCCGATCCCTTCGGATATAGCCGGCCTGAGTTGCCTGTGCTCAACCACGGCGGCAATGCTTTTCTCGAGTCCACTCCACCCGTGCTTACGTGGTACCAGGCCCGCAGCGGCCTGGAATTCACGCTGGCTATGGGCGTTGAGAGACTTCGCGCATACGGCCTCAAGCAGCTCGACGCCCTACGTGGATACATCACAGATGCCGGCGCAGACACGGTAAAGGGCGGTGATGAGGACCACGGAGCATTCCTCGCCATCCGCCTTGCAAAGGCGATGGAGTTTGCAACCGGACTCCAGCGTGAGGGAATCATTTGCGATGCGCGCGGCCACTGGCTCCGTCTCTGTCCTGATTGCTTGACCCGGGATGAAGAATTGCGATGCGCAGCCGCAGCATTGGGTAAATTGTTACGCGTCGAAATCTAGCTTTCCTCAAAGCCGGTCTGGAGCGAAGGGAACCGCGGCTTTCGAGCGTGCGTATACCTGAGAATCGGCTCGAGCGCGCGGGCAAAAGAAGAGGCCTGTCCGCTGGGGTCACACGAGGGGGGAAGCATGAACGCTGACTTCCGACTTGCCATGCGCCAGTTGCGCAAGGCGCCGGGCTTCGCCGTAACCGCAGTGCTTACGCTGGCGCTGGCCATTGGCGCCAATGCAGTCGTGTTCAGCGTGCTGAATGCGCTGGTGCTGCGTCCGCTGAATGTACCCCACGCCGAAAACCTGTTCATGCTGCAGCGCGCTTACAGCCAGTCCCTCGCAGTCGTATCCCGATTACCGCGACCTGCGCGACCGGAACCACAGCTTCGAGTCGCTGATGTCGTATGACATTGTGGGGGCGGTTGGGCTCGATACCGGCAGCAGGAATCCGTCTGTCGTCTGGCCCTACCT
>DASRRN010000722.1:0-9429 GCA_035695685.1 Acidobacteriaceae bacterium
GTGGATTGGTGGCGAATCTTCAACCGACGATATTGATTCGCGCGGGTAGTACGTTGGTTGACGAAGTATTCCTGGGTAGAGGTGATGGTGACCGGGAAACCAGAGTGCAGGCTCGAAACGAAGCCCAGCTTCCAGCCGCCAACGGCGATATCTTCTGTGCGGTTTATGCCCGAGCCAAACTGCTTTCCACGGCCAAAGGGCAGCTCGTAATAGCCCGAGACTGAGAAGATATGAGTTGCATCGAAGAATGCCGGACCATAATCCTGGCCTCCGTTGTAGGCGTTCTGCCAATAGGCACTTTGCGAGTTGACGCCATTCGCCCCGTAGTAGCCGAGGTTATTGGAAAGCGATTTGCTGTAGGTATAATTTGCCAGCAATTCCAGACCATGGCTGGCCCGCTTGCGTGCCGTAATCTGGAGGGCGTTGTAGTTTGACCTCGCTTCCGATTCGGTATAGCTCACAACCTGAACCAGGCTCAGGCCAGGCAGGCTCGAAACCGGCAATGGGCTGGTCGGGCTCAGTTTCTCATTGCCTTCCCGGGGATCCACCAGATGCGTACCAACTTGTCCGAGGTAGGCGACCACCAGGGAGATATCGTTGCTGACCTGGTACTCCGTAGTGAGATTGAACTGTTGAATCAAGGCCGGCTTCAGGTTTGGCTGCCAGGCGCGGACATTGCCGCCGAGCACCGACGCATTGGCCGGACGCGGGAAGCCATTCTCGGCGCGGAATGCCGGGCCGCTGCCGAGATAGTTTGCCTGCGAGTCAATGAAGAACGGTGGATTCAAAGGAAGCCGCAAGTTGGCGCCCGTGCCTTCCAGGAAGTTTGTAATGGCATAACCGCCACGCACAACAAGGCGATCATGAAAAGTTTCGGGGGAGTAAGCAAATCCCAAACGCGGCATAAACCCATACCAGTAGGGGTTGTATAGCGCGCGGCTTGCGCCGTTTACTCCCGCGCTGCTGACTTGGCCGGTAAAAATATTGAGGTTGATTTGCTTGTTGTTGACTTCATAAATGGGTTGGTCCCATTCCCAGCGCAGGCCCAGATTGATGGTCAAATTAGGCTGCAGCTTCCAGTCATCCTGGAAGAAGACCGCATCGCGCCATTGCCTCTGGCCCCAGCGGCTGGGTACACCTTCACCCTGGCCATACGTGAACGCCTGGTCCGTCAGGAAGTCCGCCCAACTGGAGGTGGTGAAGTTGCCGGTATAGTTAAAATATCCCAGAGCGCCATTGTTTCCGGAGTAGTAGCGGTTCTGCTGGTAGCGCAGGGCCTGACCACCGAACTTGATGGTGTGTTTGCCCAGCTGCCAGCTTACGTTGTCACCATAGGTAAACGTGTTGGCAATGCTGTCCGATGCAACGCCACTCGAACCGATATTGCCCACGGCCACACCGCTACCGGAGAAATTGAACTGGCTGAAACCGGGAAAACCCTGCACCCCGGGAATACCCAGCTTTTGGTTGCCGTTCGGGCCGAATTGGCCGCCCACATCGACAGGAACCCCGGTATATCGGGCGCGTCCGAATCCGGCGCGCGCTTCGCTCACGATGTTCGATGAGAACGTGTGCGTCCAGTTGACGATGAATCCGGTATAAGGATTCGCATTGTTACCGGGAATTTCCGTGGGGATGCTGACTGTACTGTTGCCATCATATTCACGGCCCAGGGTGAAGCGGCCGGAAACAAGATCATGCTGCCGAACCTGCCAGTCGACCTTAAAATCGCCCTGGTCGTTCTGCACAAATTTCTTCTCTGTGCCGAAATAGTTTCTGTTTGGATTGGCTACAGTGCCTCCGCCAACCAGGTTGAGCACTGTGTTGTTTCCGGGAACGGTTTCGTTGGGATAGATAGAAGGATTGGCCAGCAGGAACTGCGCGGCAGGATTCACGACAGTGAAGTGCCGTATCTGGTAAAGAGGGTCTCCATTTCCATCGACGATAGGGTTTCCACTTCCGTCGACCGCCTGGATGGGCACATCGCCATTACGAAGCGCCGCAGTGGGAACGTTGTAAAAGGTCGTGGAATTCGTATTCTGCCGAGCTCCCTGGTAGTCGACAAAAAAGAAGAGTTTGTCCCGTTTCACGGGGCCGCCGAACGTTCCACCGAATATGTTCCGGTTGAAAGGGCTCACGGGGCTCGGAGTTCCACTGGTGTGTTTATTGCCCCAGCTGTCCGCGTTCAGGTTTTGATTCTCAAGGAATTCAAAAGCATTCCCATGGAAATGGTTGGTGCCGCTCTTCGTTACCATGACGATCTGGCCACCATTGGCATTGCCGTATTCGGCAGTTGCGTCACCGGTGATGATCTTCAGCTCGCCAATGGCATCCACGTTGGGGCTGTAGCCGATATAGTTATCAATGGTTTCGTTGATATCGGCCCCGTCCAGTGTGTAGTTATTCGTCTGCTCCCGATTTCCGTTCTGGAAATAGCCCCCGTCGTAGCCTGACCGCGTGACACTGTTCTGGGTGGACGGACTGGTGACGACGGCTCCCGCCACCAGTGAGGTAAGCGATGAAAAGTTGCGGGCTTGCAGCGGAATTTCAGTGGCTGTTTCCGCCGTGATCGTCTCACCCGTAGTCGGGTTCTCGGCGTTCAGAATTGGTGGTGCGCTGGTAACGACTACATTTGCACTCACGGAACCTACGGCGAGCTTCACGTCGATACGGGCTTCCTGGGCGACTTCAAGCGTGAAAGGCGGTGTCGTGGAAGTTTCAAACCCGGCTGCCGTTACGGCGACGGTATATTGCCCGATCGGGAGAAATTTAAGAGTGTAAACGCCGGTGCCATTGGTTTGCGTCGGAACTGACACCCCAGTCGCGACGTTGCTGGCGGTAACGGTAGCACCGCTTACCACTGCGCCGCCCGCGTCTGTAACCGTACCGGTAATAGATCCAGTGATGGTCTGAGCGACGGAAAGCGTGCAGCCTATCAGCAGCAACAGGAAGCAGGAAAGCAGATTCCACCCTCTGATCATTATCGGCCTCCGAAGAAAGCAGGAGTGGTGAACACACCGAGCTTGTGAAGCCTGCCCGTGCCGGTGCTTAAATTTCCCCTTGTCATCACATTGGCTGCGGTTGCTTTCTGTACGATCTCCATGCCGGCTCCAACGATGTTTCCGCGGATGACTCCTATGCCACTTTGCGCAATTCTCACAGCGCAGACAGCGCCGGAGAGCAAAGGCGACAGATGATTTGTGGATGTGCGTTTCATGTTTGCCTCCAAATAGTTTTCGGTATTGTTGAACAAGTAAGTTGTGTGCTTCCGCTCGGGCGGACGCTATTAGGTATTCTCGACGTGGTGGGTGCGCAGACGCAGAACTTCACGAATCCTCGATGCGGACCTGCGAGGACTGCGCTGACGTCGAGGAGTTTCCGTTGGGATGAGCGGCCTGAGCATTCAAGCTGGTCGAGCTGCCACCGATAAAACCTGCAAACGCGGCGGCCAACGCGAGCGATTTTACCGAGTTCTTCATGCGATGATGCCGTTCATTTTGGGTGGGCCGCCGCGCGCAATGGCGCCCGGCAGTTGAACCATAGCTGCAACAGGCGCAGCAAGATAGGAAGGCGGTATCCGGTATCGCTTGCTTCCTGAAACTCGCCGTCGCGTCCTGCCTTCTTTTTGTTGGACATTGGAGTGAGAACGGGTTCAAAGGTTACAGAGAAAATCGACCTTGATAACAATTGTCAGATCACAATAGCAACCACCCTCGCCCCCGACCCAGGGGAGAGGGTGGTTGTTTAGGCAGCCAGCGCGGGCAGTCAGAACGTTTGCTCATCCTGGATTCCTTCGGGGAAATGAATTCCTGCCATCATAAGGTCCAGCGCCGCATCACGAACGCTGACGGCACGCCCAACAACTGGAAGACCGCCATCGCCTATTAGATGTCCATGCTGTTGGCTGCCCCCCAGGGATTCGATGAGTCCAAATAGGTGAACACCCCAGGCAGGCAGCGGCCTGTTTTGAAATATGGGACCAGCGAGTTGGCAAACGTCGGTGCTGGGTTTCGGTCAAGGTCAGCCGCCTAACCCGACAGGATGAGATGGCGTCGGCGGCATCTCAGATTCTCTGCCGCTATCGCCACATTGCGATCAGCTGCCGCGCGACTCCGGGAAGATCCGGAGCTACGGCCTGCGGCTGTGGAAGCCCTTCAATCGGCAGCGGCGCATTTCCCGTCCTTGTTACAAGACCCGCAGCAAAGCCGACACTCTGAGCGCCGAGCGTGTCCCAGGTATGGGCCGCAATCAGGCAGAGCTCCGCCGGCAGCACCCCGAGAAGTTCCGGAATCAATCGATACACCTCCGGAGCCGGTTTGAATCTTCGCACCTGGTCGACGCTGAACTGGCGCTCGAAAAAGGGAGCGAGCCCCGCACGATCCAGTGGCGTGCCGTCCTTGTCCGGCGGCGAATTGGTCAGGGTCATCAGACGGAAACCTGCTTCCCTGAGCATGCGCAACCCTTCCGGTACATCTTGATGCGCAGGCATGGAGAGCATCCGTGCTCGCAACTCTCCGAGATCTGCCGGTTGAACGGGCACTTTGTAGATGGCGCCCAGCATCTTCAGGACACCCTGGCCGAGGGCAAAGAATGTCTCGTAGTACCCGGCGAGCGTGATCGCATTCGAATAAAGGACCAATTGGTTGAACCATTCACGAAGAAGCTTGCCGTCGCCAAACAAACGTTCGAAAAGCGGCGCCAGCCATTCGATATCGATCAGCGTCTCGTTGACGTCGAACACGATGATGGAACGGGTCGCCATTCGTTGCAGTGCTCCTTCAGACAGCTATGAGGATTTCGGTGAGCTTCCGGCGCATTGCCGGCAGCCGCGCCAACGGGTGAGGCGTCGGCTCTCGCAGAGTTTGATGCGGTGCACGGCAGACGGCCTCCACTATCCCGCATATCAATCGATCGATACGTTGTTTATGCGGTTCGGGTCACCCGATTTCGCCATCCCTTTACCTTCTCTTCTCTCGACGTCGTTCTCCTTTCCGGGTCTGGCCTGCAAAACCGCCAAGATTGCGAACTGATCCATCGAGACTCCTTCCTGTTGCGTTTGAAGCGCCGAGGGGCGAAAAGTTCCAGAAATGCTGAGGAAAACGGCGACCCTGATCTCTGTGCTATTCGCCAGATGTAACCTGATCCCTGCGCGTGACTCCAACTCGAGCGCAGCCAGGCAACTGGAGAATTCGATGCCCAACATCGGTCACGACTCGCCGGTAGTCCAACAGACGAAGGATAGGAATGCGGTTGCGCTGGCCCTGTTGCGCGTCGCCGTTGGGTTCTTCTTTGTCATCTTCGGCCAGTACAAGGTCTTCGGTTCCGGATTCGTGCGTTCCGGCTTTCGCGACTATGTCGAAGGATTCATTCGCGACGGAGCTTACCCCTTTATGGTTCCGACCCTCCGGTGGATTCTGGCCCACGCAGCGACTGCCATGGCTCTTGCCGTGGGCTATGGCGAATTCCTGATTGGCATATCGCTGCTGATCGGCCTGTTTTCTCGCGTGGCCAGCCTCTTCGGTTGCGCGCTCATGCTGGCCATATGGCTCTCGGGTGGCTATCCCGGACCGCACGCAGCCTTCTGGATGTACTGGGGAGCCTCCCTCAACTGGTCGGTCTTCGCGATCTGTTTCGTCGCTCTGGCAGTCGGCCATCCGGAAGAGGTGGCTTCGCTGCGCCGCATGATTTCTGCAGGATCCAGCCCCGCTGGATCGAGGCAGGAACACTCGCACGGCGAGGAATAAACGTGCAGCAGATCGTCTGCTTTATTTTGGGACTGGATAAGCCATGACGAGAAATGTACGCCCCCGCCGCACGCCGGCGCACTTCCTCGGGGGTTTGCGCCGGTCTTCGACCTCAGCTATTCTGTTGCGATCTCGTCGATCCAGTTGATCGCGGTCTCTGGTTCCAGTCTCCTCATATAGTCGACTTCCACAAACGATCTAAGAACCATACCACCCCTTGAAACGAGAAAAGTACCCGGAAGCGGAAGTTCAAAACTGTCATCTCCGTTGTATGAAGCGATATCAACTCCAAATTGTTTCTGAACCTGCTTAAGGGCTGGATCCATTTGGAAGACGATGCCAAATTGGCGCGCGACTGTATTCCCTCGATCGGAAAGCAGTGGAAATTTCAGGCTGTGTTTTTGTTGCAGTGTCAGAGAGTTGTCCGGGGTCTGCGGAGAAATTGCCACGAGTGTGACACGCCGGTCCTGAAACGCCTGCAACCGCTCCTGATAAGCCCGCACTGTCAGATTGCAGAACGGACACCATGTACCGCGATAAAACAGGATCAACAGTGGCCCTGATCGCCGGAGATCCGCGCTGCTCACGAGCTTTCCGGTCGCATCGGGCAGTTCAAAATCCGTGATCGTCTGACGGGGCCGCAGCGCGCCATCGGCGAAGTGGGAGTCCCTCAACCGTTGGATAGTTGCTTCAATTGTCGGAACAACATGCGGCGGGGCTTTCTGCTTTGCCGCCTCTCGAAACCCATCGAGTTCATTCTGTAGATTCATTGTGCTCCATCAGGCAATCGCCTGCCTGGAGGTTTGAGCGATTTCGGGCGATAAGGTTACAGCGTCGCCAGACGATTACCTCGATGGCCGCTAACGGCCCTTCGAACCGATGCCGGAGGTGCACTGGGATCGAACTCGATACCATGAGGTAAAGTTCGCATTCCCAGATCGAGCCAGAGTTGATCCAGGTCAACGGAGACGGGACTTTCTTTTCCAGTTGTTGTACAGATCTGATAGCACCGTCGTTCCAGTTGCTTCGTCACCGACAATTCAGAATTCGCCTAACAGAACACGCTCGCGAATTCCGTTGAAGCATTGAGGAGGGTTACATCATTGGGCTGGGCCCGACTTGGACCCCGCGCGGCCGCGATGTCAGCCTGGGAGGGCGACCTTTCACACGAAGGTGACGGACTCTTCGGACGATTTTTTCGAAATATCCGGCACGCCAGCCTCTCCGTCCGGATAGCCGGCGACGAGAATGAGAAAGGCCTTCTCCTGGGCAGGACGTCCGAGCATTTGGTTCAGGAATCCCATCGGACTCGGGGTATGCGTAAGCGCGACCAGGCCCGCCATATGAATTGCGGAGATGAGCATACCCGTGGCAATACCAACCGACTCTGTCACATAGTAATTTTTCATTTTGCGCCCATCCGTCGAAATTTCGTAATGCTGCGCAAAAATGACGATGAGGTAGGGGGCAATTTCCAAATACGGCTTGTTTTCGTCTGTCCCCAGCGGGGCGAGGGCATCGAGCCACTCTTTGGGAGCACGTTCATGGTAGAAGCGGCGCTCCTCTTCTTCCGCAGCAGCGCGAATCCTACTTTTTACATCTGCATCACTGACGACTACGAAATGCCAGGGCTGCTTATTGGCGCCGCTCGGAGCGCTTCGCGCAACGCACAGGCAATCCTCGATTACCTCTCGCGGAACGGGGCGCGAAGAAAACTGCCGTACTGTGCGACGTCGGAGCATCTCATCGCGAAATGACTTCGCCCGGCTCACCATTTCCTGGGCAGGAAATTCACGGTAGGTGGTAAGAGGAACGAAACCTGGGGCGGACATTGGCGTCTCCTGCGGCGTTATTGTAAGCGGTATACCAACTGGGCACGACCGCTTCACTACGATCTTAGACGCAGCCAAATGCGGATTGAACAACACCCTCGTTCCGCGATTTACGCCCGACACGGAACGCCGATTTCGCGGCTGCGGTACTCTCTCGTCATGGACTGTGCGGCGGTCAGCAACCTTGCGAGGTTCAGCTCCTGAGGTCAGGCATTGACCAGCGGTTCGAGAGAACTTCGCCCTCAGGGAGCAAAAGGGCAATCGGAATCTGGAAGATAGCCTCCGTCGCGCCGGCAGGAGATGGATAGAATTGCAACCATGAACGGCAAACGAGAATTACTGCGCCACGCCGTGGCTACAGTCGCGTATCGCGCAGTGCGGGCCCTTGAGGGTGCGCCGGAGGGATTTGGCGGATTTGCCGGATGTGGGCGGACGCCGGCACAGATTCTGGCGCACATGGGCGATCTGTTCGACTGGGCTCTGAGCATGGCGAGGGGCGAGGAGCGCTGGTGCAGTTCTGCTCCGCTGTCCTGGGCTGAAGAGGAGCATCGATTCTTTGCGGCGCTGGAGGCGTTCGACCGCCAACTTGCTTTGCTGGAGCCGATCCGCGCCACCGAAGAAAGGCTGTTTCAGGGGCCGATAGCCGATGCCCTGACACATGTGGGGCAACTGGCGATGTTGCGCCGGCTGGCCGGCACCCCGGCATGGAGCGAGAATTATTCCGTGGCGAAGATTGCGGCAGGACACGCGGGCGCGAATCAGCCGGCCGCAGTGAAGCGATTCCGATAGCGCGCCGGGAGACAGGTCAGCAAGGTTTGCTCGCTTCTCCCTGGTCGAAGGCGCCCGCGATGTGCGCCAAGGTGGCGGGCCTGTCCTTTTCAAGGTAGACGCAGAGGATGTCGAAGCAGGGGGGCACGTCGCCGCTGGGCCATTTTAGATACTCAGATCTGGGCCATACCGCCATCGACACATATTTCGCTGCCGTTCACGAAGGTGGAGTCATCGGAGGCGAGAAATAGCGCCACCGTTGCGATCTCTTCTGAGCGCCCGAACTCCTTGCGAGGAATTCCCGACCGGAAATGTTCCTTTGCTTCTGCAGGAAGATTTGCAAGAGCGTTGGTAGCGATCGGCCCTGGGCTGAGTACATTCACACGAATTTTGCGCTCTGCAAGCTCGACCACCCATGATCGCGTGAACGACCGCAACGCCGCCTTGCTTCCAGCATAAACGCTCAGCCCCGGCATACCCTTGAGGTGAGCGATCGACCCGTTCATGATGACCGATCCGCCATCGCGCATAATCGGCAGGGCCTTCTGGACTGTAAAGAGCGTGCCGCGGGTGTTCAGAGAAAAAATGGCGTCGAACTGCTCTTCGGTGATCGCCCCCAGCGGAGCGCGGCCGCCGTGACCGGCGCTGGCAAACACTACATCGACATAGCCCTTCTCCCGCTGGACGGTCTCGTAGAGTCGGTCGAGATCAGGCAGGTGCGCCGAATCGCCCTGCACTCCGGTTACATTCCGTCCAATCGCCTTGACTGCTTCGTCCAGATTCTCTTGCCTCCGACCCGTGATGAACACGTACGCTCCCTCTTCGACAAACAGCTTTGCCGAGGCCAGCGCCATCCCGGAGGTTGCTCCGGTGATCACCGCCACTTTTCCGTCCAACTTACCCATGACTACTCTCTTTCTGGCTCGCTTAGGAACTGTTGAATGCTGATTCGCTCGTCGATCGAGCGGTCAGTTGGAATGCCGGTCATGCACGCGACAATCTGACTCATCGCTTCCTCTTTCAGCGAAGGGCTCGCGTCAGCAGCGAGGTCACCCCTCCGCGTCATTAGAGGCTTCAGTTGCATT
>DASRRN010000723.1:0-13825 GCA_035695685.1 Acidobacteriaceae bacterium
GTTGAACTGCAACCGGCAGACGGGGTTGAAGACGCCGAACTTCGATCGCATCGCTGCCGCCGGAATCAGTTTTGAGCGGGCTTATAATTGCCAGCCTGTCTGCGCGCCGGCTCGGTCGACTGTCTGGACGGGTCTGTATCCACATACCAGCGGCGTTCTGGGCAACAGCATGCCACTCGGGAATACAGTGCACACCATTGGTCAGCGGCTGACAGACCAAGGCATCCACTGCGCGTTTATCGGCAAGTGGCATCTGAGCGGCACGGATTACTTTGACACCGGAACCCCCGCTGCGGGCTGGGATCCGCACTATTGGTACGACATGCGGACATACCTGGACGAGCTTACACCCGCAGACCGCGTGCGTTCCCGCAATCCGGATACCGGTAATGATCCCACGTGGACTGCTGACAAATGTTATGGGTACCGCTGTACCCAGCGGGCTCTGGAGTTCCTGGAGAACCATAAGGATGAGGATTTTCTGCTGGCGATCTCGTACGACGAGCCACACGGGCCTGCGCTGTGCCCGATCGAGTATACGCAGATGTATAAGGATTTCATCTTTCCGACGAGTGTGAACGTGAATGACCCCCTCGAAAACAAGCCGGAGGAGCAGCGTGTGTGGGCCGGGCTGCGGCTTAAGCAGCCGCAGCCGCCCATCAAGGCTCCGCACTTCTTCGGCGCACATACGTTCATTGATCACGAGATTGGCCGGGTACTGGATAGCGTGGACGCGCATACCCCGAAGGCCTTATTGCTCTACACGAGCGACCATGGCGTTTTTCTTGAATCGCACCGGCTCACAGACAAGGGGCCGGCAATGTACGACGAGATCACACGGATTCCGTTCCTGGTTCGTTGGCTCGCACACGCGCCGGCGAATGCGCGCTCGAGTAGCCCGGTGTCGCACATTAACCTTTGTGCCACCATGATGGAGTTTTTCGGGTTTGATGTGCCCAAGACGCTGGAAGGCGGCAGTGCTCTCTTGCTCTTTCAGGATCCGCATACGACGGTCCAGAAAGACGTCTTCATCGAGTGGAGCCGTTACGAAGTGGACCATGACGGGTTTGGGGCATTCCAACCGATACGCTGTGTTTGCGATGGGCGCCACAAGCTGATCATCAACCTGATGACCACGGACGAGCTGTACGATCTGCAGGTGGATCCTTCGGAAACCCACAACCTCATCCACTCGGAAGAGCATGCAGCCCTACGCGACGCGCTGCATGACCGGCTGCTGGAATGGATGAATACCTCGCGCGATGCTTTCCGCGGGTATTACTGGGGGCGGCGTGCCTGGCGGCCGGACTTTCCCGTGACCTGGGAGAACGCCGGTTATACCCGGCAGCGTGAGGATGACGGCTATCTGCCGCGTGAACTGGACTACGACACAGGACTGACGATGGCGGCGGCCACTCGACCTAAGAAGTGAGAGACGTATCGCCCTCTCCTACAGATATGCCCAGGCGCTTCCCCAAGCGCTTCTTAGCTCAACCATGACAGCGACACGCTCTTTTAGACACCATTCGAGAAGGACCCCATGCGTATCGTCGATCTGCGTGAAGTGACTGCCCCCATCGCGTCACCGATCACCAACGCCTATATCGATTTTTCGAAGATGACCTGCTCGCTGGTCGCCGTGGTCACGGATGTCGTCCGCGAGGGACGAACCGTGGTTGGCTACGGATTTAACTCCAACGGCCGCTATGGACAGGGAGGCCTCATTCGCGAGCGTTTCGCGCCTCGGGTGTTGGAGGCTGAGCCTCCCATCCTGTTGAACAACGGCGGCGACAACCTGGACCCCGATCGCATCTGGGAAACCATGATGCGCAACGAGAAGCCTGGCGGTCACGGCGAACGTTCCGTAGCCGTAGGAACCATCGATATGGCGGTGTGGGATGCAGTCGCGAAAATTGCGGGAAAACCGCTCTTTCGCCTGCTTGCCGAACGCTATGGCGCCAAGGCAGATCCTCGCGTCTTTGTGTACGCCGCGGGCGGCTACTACTATCCGGGAAAGAATCTTGAGGTGCTGCGTGCCGAGATGCGAGGTTATCTCGATCGGGGATACACCGTGGTGAAGATGAAGATCGGCGGAGTCGAGATCGCGGAAGATTGCCGGCGCATCGAAGCCGTGCTGGCGGAAATTGGCAGCCAGGCCCAGTTGGCCGTGGACGCAAATGGCCGTTTTGCTCTGGAGACCGCGATTGCTTACGCGAAGATGCTTCGTCAGTATCCCCTCTTTTGGTACGAAGAGGCGGGGGATCCACTGGATTACGCGCTGCAGGCGGCTTTGGCGGAATTCTACCCCGGCCCGATGGCCACGGGCGAGAACCTGTTCAGCCACCAGGATGCCCGCAATCTGCTGCGCTATAGCGGCATGCGTTCTGACCGTGATTGGTTACAATTCGACTGCGCGTTGTCGTATGGCCTTTGCGAGTATCTGCGTACTCTCGAAGTACTCAAGATGGCCGGCTGGTCTCCGCGCCGCTGTATCCCTCATGGCGGACACCAGATGTCGCTGAACATTGCAGCAGGTCTGGGGCTGGGGGGAAATGAAAGCTATCCCGACCTATTTCAGCCCTTTGGTGGCTTTCCTGACGGAGTACGCGTGGACAATGGATACATCGTTATGCCGGAACTGCCAGGAATCGGCTTTGAAGGCAAAGCGGACCTTATCCGCGTGATGCGGCGGCTGGCGGAGTAATCACCTTGCTTCCAGGAACTACGGAAACTGCGCCCACGACGAGCCGGCGCTCCATCCTGGGGCCTCTGTGGCTCCAGGTGCTGACCGGAATTCTGCTCGGCGTCGTGGTCGGTATCCTGTTTCCTCACAGTGGTGCGGCACTCAAACCGCTGGGCGATGGCTTCGTCAAGCTCATTCGCATGACGCTTGCGCCGATCATCTTTGGCACTGTGGTTGTCGGCATCGCGAGGATGGGCGATCTGAAAGAAGTGGGGCGCGTGGGCGCGAAGGCTCTGCTCTACTTCGAAGTGGTTTCTACCATCTCCTTGTTGCTGGGCTTGCTTGCGGTGGATGTGCTGCAACCCGGCAGGGGCATGAACATCGATGCGGCGACCCTGGACTCCACGGCAATCTCCAGCTATACAGCGAGCACCCAGCATCGTGGGTTCGCGGCGTTCGTCCTCAATATCATTCCGGGCAGCGCCGGTGAGCCGTTCGTCAACGGAAACATTCTGCAGATCATTTTGCTGGGGGTCTTGTTTGGACTGGCGCTCGCCCAGTTTCGTGACCGGGCGCGTCCCTTGGTGGAGATGCTGGATCTGTTGTTGCAGGGCATGTTCGGCGTCGTAAAGTTCATCATGTATCTGGCGCCAGTCGGCGCCTTTGGGGCCATGGCCTACACCGTCGGGCAGTATGGGATGGCCAGCCTTATTCCTCTCATGAAGTTCACAGCGGAGGTCTGGGTGGTGTCCGCTATTTTTGTGGCGGTCATCCTGGGAGGCATCGCTCACTTCTGTGGATTCAGTCTATTCCAGTTGCTGCGCTACCTCCGCGAAGAGATCCTGATCACCATCGGCACTTCTTCGTCTGAGGCTGTGCTTGCTCCCTTGATCCGTAAGCTCGAGCGGCTCGGCTGCGCCGAGTCGATCGTCGGCATGGTCATGCCTGCCGGGTATACGTTCAACGCAGATGGAACTGCCATCTACCTCGCCATGGGCGCCCTGTTTATTGCTCAGGCTACCAATACACATCTTAGTTTGCGCGATCAGGCGGTGATCCTGCTTGTGCTCACGCTGACCTCTAAGGGATCGGCTGGAGTGGCCGGCGCGGGTTTTGTCACTCTAGCGGCTACATTAGCTTCTTTGCACAAGGTTCCCGTCGCAGGCCTGGTTCTGTTACTAGGTGTAGACCGCTTGACCAACGCTGCTCGCGCGGTCGTCAATATCATCGGCAGCTCGGTAGCCACCATCGTTGTGGCGAAGTGGGAGAAGGCTTTCGATACGGAACGAGCCGGCCTGCTCTTAGATAACTCCAGCATCGACTCCTGACGGATGGCCTACACCATTACTGTCTGAGTACCCTGTGGCACGGCTAAACCAGCCTGCTGAAAAATGGACGGTTTCCGCGGAGACGAGATAAAGAACGTATCCCAGGGCCTTTAGAGTGTGCGTGAGAACGGGAAGAGAAAAAGCAGGTCCTTCCACGGCACGCCGGGACCGCCCACGTGGCCGCTTCCCTGGACGGGTGCGCCTCGCCCCACCTGCCCCGGCGTGCCGTGGAAGCACCTGCTTTTTCTCTTCCCGTTCTCACGCACACTCTAAAGGCCAGATGATTTGCTGGGTTTATATACGGGCTAAAGCCTGGCTAAAGCCCGCGGCTACCGGCCCGTAGCTACCAGCATTGAGTTTTTCCGCAGCCTGTAAAAGGTGTGCCACACGTTTATCAGGGCAACTCGAAAACTGGTTGCTATTTAGACAGCAGCCGATCAACAGAAGCAACCTGACCTTGTTCGGCCAAGCTCTCTTCAAGGCAATCGGCAAGTTATATGTCAAAGCAAGTTGATCCGCTCACTTGGACAGCTCTGACTTCAGGCGCGATCGAAGGCGACCTCGGTTACGCGCCGAATTTCCACTTTTCTTACGTCATTTCCACAACAGAAATTTGTCAGAGCCACTAGCATTCCCGTTGGTGGAGAGTAGTATTGCTTTCAACGGAAGAGCAATCTTCCAGCGGGGGAAGCGGACTAACGGCCATCTCAGAGAATCGGTAACGAGACTCGGTCCGGGCAACTGGAAACGGATGGTGGTGAAAAGCTTTCGCAGCCAGAGTGATCACGGAAGAATGAGGGAAACGCGGGCGTAAGTTCGTGTTTTGCTGAATGACTTCGAGGTCGCAAATGTTGTGATCTGGAAGCCGAACCAGATCTCCGAAAAATCGGACAGAGAGGGCGGGGTCTCGCAAGAGAGTCCGTCCTTTCGCTTTTGTGCGCATCGTAGCGGATCCGTGAGGGAACACCCGCTCGATCACTCCCTCATCGCTGCCATAGGCGATGCACCACGGCAGTGTACTCTTCGGACAGTCAGATTCAGTCGAACGTCGTTGGCCACTCGGGATGCGCCGCGTGGTCGTACATGTGTTCTATCTGGTATTCGGTGATGCGCGCGGCCGAAAGCTTTCATCCGGGTTGCTCTCCGGCTCTATTGGCGATTTGGCGACAGATAATAATGGGCCGTGCCGTGACAGCTATGGTAAGGCGAACGCGACAACCGCATCCCCGAGAGACTCCTCACGGATTCTCTGAGCGCCGCCTGCCGCAATCACAAGGTATTGTTTGCCATTCAACTCGTATGTCATCGGGGTAGCGTTTCCAGCAGCAGGCAGCGTTGCAGTCCAAAGCTCTTCTCCAGTCTCGACGTTGAATGCCCGGATACGCGCATCGGTTGTGCCAGCTATGAAAACAAGGCCGCCCTCCGTGGTGATTGGGCCCCCGAGGCTGATGGACCCCAGCGGCACAGAAGCGTGCGCACCGCCGAAGTCTTGCATCGAGCCGAAAGGAACTTGCCAACGGATCGTTCCCTTAGCCATGTCAACAGCGGTCAGTGTGCCCCAGGGAGGCGCTCCACATGGCAAATCGGATGGTGATTGCACGAAGCGGCGAAGCATTCCGTAAGGGGTCCCGCGCTGTGGCCCATATTCTCCATCTTCTCTATCGGAACTGACCTTGTCGCGAGGAATCAATCGTACACGGGCTATCAGATTGTTCGTGTTCACGATCAGGAGATTGCGCTGGGGGTCAAAAGCATAGCCACTCCAGTTCATACCGCCCATGTTGCCAGGAACAGCAAGAGTGCCCTGCACGCTGGGCGGAGTAAAGATACCCTCATTGCGGAGCTTTCCTATAGCTTCCTTACAGGCTTCACGGTCCGCTGGGGTTGGTCCCCATGCGTCTTCAATCGAAAAGCGCTGTGGCGCGAGTGGAGGCGGAAGAAGTGGAAACGGCTGAGTCGGCGATGCCTTCTCGCCGGGGATATCGCTCTGGGATACGGCTCGCTCTTCTACCGGGAAAACTGGCTTGCCTGTGTCACGATCGAGTACATACAAGAACCCTGTCTTGTTTCCCTGGATGACAACTGGAACATTCTTTCCGTCGCGTGGCAGTGTTGCCAACAGGGGAGGTGAGGCAGTGTCGTAATCCCATAGGTCGTGGTGGACCAACTGAAAGCCCCATGCAAGTTTTCCGGATCGGGCATGAAGGGCCACAACGGAGTTTGCCCACTTATTATCTCCAGGACGGAGGCCGCCGTAATAATCCGGACTTGCGCTCCCAGTAGGGATGAAAACCAAATCACGCGCTAAATCCACGGTCATAATCGACCAGGCATTTGCTGCCCCGGTCATCCAGGATGAGGGAGTGATCGGTACGTCCTGCGGAATGGGGTCCCAACTCCATTGCAGGTTTCCGGTACGCGCATCGAAGGCCCTGACGACTCCAGAAGGCATGTCAACTCGATTATTGTCGTCAATAGACGAGCCTACGATGACCATATCGTCGATCGTCACCGGAGGAGAGGTCATGTGATACCAACCCCGCGAGTGCACTCCCAAATTGGCATGTTGATAGCCCGGAACGTTCCGCAGATCTACTTGTCCTGATGAGCCAAAGTTCGGACATGGTATCCCTGTTCGAGCATCGAGCGAGATCAATCGGGCGTCGAGTGTCGATTCGAAGATGCGGCGCTTGCATACTTTACCCGCAGCAAGCGATGGATCAAGCCAGGTTGCCACGCCTCGATTGATAAGACCGTCTCCGTAGTCAAGGCTCCGGTCGATCTTCGGATCGTAGGACCAAAGCTGCTTTCCTGTGGCGGGATCAAGCGCGATCACGCGGTTGAAGGGAGTAGTGAGATAAAGGCTTCCGTCAACCAGAATCGGTGTGGTCTCAAAGCCGCTCCGCTTTCGTCCATCACGACCCTCGGAGATGTCTCCGGTATGGAAGACCCAGGCGACCCTAAGCTTTGACACATTTTCCCGGTTGATTTGAGAAAGAGCAGAATGGCGCATACCTCCCGGATCGTTACCGTAGGCCGGCCAGTCCGATTCCGGTCTCACTTGACCGTGTGCATGAAACGCAAGGCTGATGGAAGCCAGGAGGAGTGCGATGTGATAAGTCAGGCGCAGCCATCTTTGGAATGTCATAAGAAAAGTTCTAGGCCGAGGAACATGATTCGGCAACGAAACTGGGACGACCGGGACTGTAACAGGGACAAGGCGGATACCCAAGATTCGCGAATCTAACTTCGCAATTTGAGGTGAGCATTCCCCCGCGCAATTGCGGTAACGTGTATTTATTCGTGAGATCGAATCACCAATCCGCCACCAATGCCAGCCGCTGGATACAGCCCAGGGTGTCGTGGCTGCTTACGTTCCTTGGATTCACAGCGTTCGGTATCCTCAACTTCGAGTATCGCTACCTGGACAATCTTGCTCGTGGGGTGCACCACACCTTTGCGATGCGGCTGTTTGAGGAGATGACCGGAGCATACGTTGGTCTGTTGCTGTTCCCGTTTGTGGTGTGGGCGATACGGCGCGCTCGTATCCGCCGCGACAACTGGTGGGTCACAGTGCCCTTCAACTTCCTTGCCATGTGTGTTTTTTCCGTGGCGGACACAACCGGCATGAGCGTCGTGCGAAGGTTGCTGGCTCCGCTGTTCAGTCTGGGACAATACGACTACGGAATCATGCTGTACCGCTATCCGATGGAGTTGGCACAACACGTTCTCCTGTTCTGGTTTGCGGTGGGAGCAATCTATGCATTCGACTCTTACCGAGAGGCACGCGATCGCCAGGTAGCATCGGCAGATCTTGAAGCCCGCCTTGCCGAAGCACAGTTGCAAAGTCTGCAGCTTCAACTGCAGCCGCATTTTCTATTCAATGCCTTGAACACCATCTCTTCCGTGATGTACGACGACGTTCAGCGCGCCGACAGCATGCTGGCACAACTAAGCGATCTGCTACGGCGTACCTTGCAAACCGGGCACTCGCAGGAAATTCCTCTCGAAGAGGAGCTTGCTTTGGTGAGGAGCTATATCGCGATCATGGAGGAAAGATTTGGAGACGATCTGCAGGTTGAATTTGTCGTGGATCCTCATGTCGTACGCGCCCTGGTTCCACAATTGATCCTCCAGCCGCTGGTCGAAAACTCAATGCGCCACGCACGCCACTCAGAGATGCCGAAGCTCGTCTTATCTATTGCAGCAACCCGGGAAAACGGTGAACTTCTGCTTCGCATACAAGACAATGGGCCCGGAATGGCTGTTGATGCGAATGACCACATGGTCAAGGGAATTGGACTTTCGAATACCGAACAGCGGCTGCGTAGTTTGTATGGAACACGTCAGCAAATGCTGCTTGAAAACGCTAACGGTCTTCGGGTAACTATCCGTCTTCCCCTGCATGCTGAGGCAGTATCGACATGAGTTCTATGCCTCTGCTTCGAGTATTCGTGACCGATGATGAGGCTCCCGCCCGGCGGAAGCTGCTGCGTTTTCTTACCGAGGAGCCGGGTGTTGTCATCGTCGGCGAAACAAGCAACGGTCCGGACACAATTGCCGCTGTACGGGACACCCAGCCTGACCTTTTGTTTCTGGATATTCAGATGCCAGGAATGGATGGCTTTGGCGTCGTAGATGCCCTGGGCGACATTGCTCCGAAAATCATCTTCGTCACCGCGCACGACGAATACACCCTTCGAGCCCTTGAGATTCATGCCTTCGACTACCTGTTGAAGCCCTTCGATCGGGCGCGCTTTTCTAAGGCCCTCGCCGATGTTAGACGGCAGGCTGAGAAGGGCAGGCAAAGTGAATTGCCCGACAACTTGCGACGATTGCTGGAGGATGTCCAGTCAGCACGCAATCCACGATTGCTGGTGGAAGAAAACGGGCGCGGAATATTGATCGCCTTGAATCTGATTGACTGGGCCGAAGCGGATCGCAACTACCTGAAACTGCACATCGGAGATAACGCCTACACTGTGCGTGGAACGCTCGAAGGCATAGAAAAGAGACTCGACACAGACCAGTTCCTGCGGGTCAATCGCTCCTCATTGATTCGCATTGATTTCATCCGTGAATTACAGAAATGGACTCATGGCGAATACCGAATCATAATGCGATCCGGCCACACGCTCATGTGGACCCGTCGCTATCTTGATCGACACTCCGAACTGCTTCGCAAGGTCTAGGCAGCGTACTCTTCGGACAGTCAGATTAGTCGAACGTCGTTGGCCACTCGGGATGCGCCGCGTGGTCGAACATGTGCTCTATCTGGTATTCGGTGATGCGCGCGGCCGAAAGGTGGGGTAACTCGTGACGTGGAAAAAATCTTACCTCCGGGGTCTCAAAGCTGGGCGTGGCCTGGCCCCCCAGCAGGTCGCACAGAAAGAAGATCTTGTAGGCGTGGGTCGGCTCCGGCGGATGGGGATGCTGGTTGCGATCGAATAATGCCGCCAGCTTGCGCGGCGCTACATCGTAACCCGACTCTTCCTTCACCTCCCGGACCACCATGGCACTGGGCGACTCGCCCACATCGGCCCAACCGCCGGGCAACGTCCATCCCCCGTCCTCGCGTTCGCGCACCAGCAGAATTTGATTCTCGCGCACCACGGCGCCGCGAACCTCTATCTTCGGGGTCGCATATCCGCATTCGCCGCGGAAAAGATCGAGAATCTTTTTTGAGTCGGGCATGCCGCTCCCGGCAGCCATCATTTCGGCGGCTATCGCCTGCAGCTCTTCATAGCGCTGGTGATCGTAATGATCCCGGGTGAAGGTCAGCCCGGTCTGTGCAATTGCCTGCAACCGCCTGGTCCAACTCAGCCACTGCGGATCCGCCTGTTGATCCATGCTCCTCCCCTATGGTTCTCGCTTGCCACCCGCCTGCTTCGCTGCTCGGATGCGGCGCACTTCGTCCATCCGCTGGGCCATCAGTTTTTCCCGCCCTTCCGCCGTCGGATGATAGAACTCGCGCCCGCGTAAACTCTCCGGCATACAGTCCATATCGGCTACCCGGCCCTCGAGATCATGCGCATACTGGTAGCCTTCGCCGTATCCAAACTGCTCCATCAGCGGCGTGGGCGCGTTTCTCAGGTGGAGCGGTACGGGCTCCGCGCGATGAGCTTCGATTTCCGCGGTTACGTCTCCGTAGGCGGTGTAGAGCGCATTCGATTTGGGAGCCAACGCCAGGTAAACCGCGGCTTGGGCCAGGGCCAGGTCGCCTTCCGGTGAGCCCAGGAAATCGAATGCGTCGCGAGCCGCCAATGTCATCCGCAGTGCCTCGGGCGCCGCCAGCCCAATGTCCTCCACTGCCATCCGTACTAATCGCCGGGCAAGATACATGGGGTCTTCGCCGGCGCGCAGCATGCGTCCCAACCAGTAGAGCGAAGCGTCGGCGTCACTGTTGCGTATGCTTTTGTGCAGCGCAGAGATCAGGTTAAAGTGCTCTTCGCCTTTTTTATCGTAGAGCAGTACCCGTTGCTGCAACGCGTTTTGGGCGATCTCCCGGGTGATGACGCCGCCGGCCGCGAGTTTGGCGGCTGTCTCCAACGCGTTATAAGCATACCGTGCATCCCCGCTGGCATAACTGGAGATCATTTCCACCGCATCTTCCCTGGCGGTGACATTGAGCGTACCCAGACCGCGCTCCCTGTCGGCCAGCGCCCGCTTTAGCAACTGTATCAGTTGCTCATCGCTGAGCGGAGTAAGCCGGTATACGCGGCAGCGGGAAAGCAGGGCGGCGATCACTTCAAAGGAGGGGTTTTCCGTGGTTGCCCCGATCAGACGGATGGTGCCCCGTTCGACATAAGGCAGAAACGCATCCTGCTGGGCCTTGTTGAAGCGGTGGATCTCATCGATAAAGAGAATGGTGCGCGACCCGAAGTTGGCAGCTTTTTCCGCGTCAACCATCACCTGCTTGATCTCCTTGATGCCGCCCATCACCGCGGAGAATTCAATAAAGCTGGCTTGTGTGGCCTCGGCGATAATCTTGGCCAGCGTAGTCTTGCCCACTCCGGGCGGTCCCCAGAGAATCATGGACCCCGCGTCGTCGCGCTCGATCTCCACCCGCAAGGGTTTGCCGGGACCGAGCAGATGCTCCTGGCCAACGAACTCCTCCAGGGTTCGCGGACGCATGCGTTCGGCGAGCGGAGCTGCCCGGGTGCCGGCGCTCTTCAGTGTGCCTTCGTCGGGGATCTGGCTAAACAGGCTCATGCGTGCACCTTGTCCCTCTTCCGCGTCGCCGCGCGCTGGCGCATCGCGTCGTACAGGAGCACGCTGCCCGCGATCGCCGCATTCAGGCTTTCCACTGCGCCGGGGAGGGGAATCGTCACCCGTGCGTCGGCTTTTTCGATCCAGGCAGCGGGTAGGCCGGAGCCCTCATTGCCTACCAGCAGCGCACTGGGCCCGCGCAGATCGGCCTCCCTGTCTCCGTCCCGGGCCACAGCCGCGAGTATCCTTATGCCTCGGGCGCGCAGGGTGGCAAAGGCATCGTCCGCGGTCAGGGCCACCGCCGGAAGGCGGAAGGCGGACCCGGAGGACGCGCGCAACGTCTTGGCGTTCCACAGGCTTACCGTGCCAGGAAGCAGGATCATGCCGGTGGCGCCGAACGCTTCCGCCGAACGAATCAGGGTGCCCAGGTTTCCCGGGTCCTGCAAGCCGGCCGCGATTACCACCAGGGGGATCCCCTTCGACGTATTTTGATAGATCGACTGGACCGTGAACTGAGGCGCCTCCGCCAGGGCGGCCACACCCTGCGGGTGCTCCGTCATGGTCGCACTGGCAAAGACCTCCCTGGTTACGATCAATACCTCCGCACTTCCCACCGGAAACTGTTCCAGCAGCCCCTCGTTGCCCTCTTGAAGGAACACGGTGTGCAAATTCAGGCCGCTCATAACTGCTTCCTGCACCAGGTGCAGGCCTTCCACAGCGATATGGTTGTGGGTCGTTTTGGCGCCGCGGGACACACCTGCGCGCAATTCTTTTATCCGGGCATTCTGCCGGCTTTCCACCCTCCGCGGACCATGTTCTGCAGGCGATTTCATACTTCGTGAACTCACCGCGATTGTACCCGCAGGTGCCTGCGATGGCCGGGGCACCGTCATGTGGCATAGCGGCGGGAACCATTACGGGGTAGACTGCGGCAAGGGAGAAGCAGTCCAGTGGTGGGGTGGGGCGCCCATCCCGCGGACGCCATCGGCCACCTGATGCCGGTCTGGTACTCTCGATGAATTGCACCAAATCTGTCCTGGGGTGGAGCTATTTTGTTGGCCGAAATTCTGCGCGTGCATCCGGATGAACCGGAGCAGGAACGGATCGAATATATCGTCTCCTGCCTGCGAAGCGGCAAGGTGGTGGGCATTCCCACCGATACCTTTTATGGTTTAGCGGTCGACCCGGTCAATCTTCGTGCGGTAGAGAAAATCTACGAGATCAAGACACGTCTCAAACACAAGCCGTTGTCTTTGTTGATCGCGACTGCGGCCCAGGCCTACGAGCTGGCGCGCGATATCGACGTCCGGTTCGACCGTTTGGCGGAGCGCTTTTGGCCCGGTCCCCTTACCGTGATTGTCCGCGCCGGTTCGCGCCTGCCGCTGCGTTCTACTGCGAATACCGGCAACGTGGCCCTACGGGTGCCTGATGCGGTCATTCCCAGGGCCATCGTGGAAAAATTGGGCTTGCCCATCACCGCCACTTCGGCTAATCTGCAGGGCTTACCCGAGTGCAACCATGCCGCTTGTGTTCGCGATCAAATTGGCAATCGCATTCCCCTTATCGTGGATGGCGGTCCGACAGGTCGCAGCGTTGCTACCACCATCGTCGATCTCTCCAGCGATGGTCCGTGGGAGGTTCTTCGGGAAGGAGCAATTCCTACCCACGAGATAGCCCTGACCCTCCAGCGCTGAGCGCAAAGTCCCATGCGGCCGACCATCAAGAACCGAGCGTTGCTGACCGGATCTCCTGCTGCGCGGCTTGCCCGAAGGAAAGCCGCATGAAGTTCGCCGACGCCAATCTCAACAGGAAACCCTTAACCGGCCAACGGGTGCTTCGCCTGTTGTTGGTTGCGGGTTTGATCGGCATTCTGGGTTGGTTTGTTTGGCTGTACGGGCGGATCCACTTCTACGCCACCCACGATGAAGCAAGGCCCGCCGACGCTATCGCTGTCTTTGGCGCGGCGGAATACGACGGCCGTCCTTCGCCGGTGCTGCGCGCCCGGCTCGATCATGCTCTCGCCCTCTATCGCGAACGCCTCGCTCCGCTGGTCATTACTCTGGGTGGCGGCGGCGGTCCGCGAGATTCCGAAGGGGGTGTCGGCCATGACTACCTTTTGGCCCATGGTGTCCCGGAGAACCAGATCATCGCCGAGACCCAGAGCACAAACACAGAAGAATCCGCAGCCCGACTGTCCGCCATTGCTCGCGAGAATCGGTTGAACCGTATTCTGGCTGTCTCCGATGGAACTCACTTGTTTCGTATCCATGCCCTCTGCGCCAGCATGGGGCTGAACGTATTCACCTCTCCCCGTACGGAATCCCGGCCATTAGGCTTATGGGACGCCGCCATGCGGCTGATGCATGAAATGTTGAGCTACTCGCTTTGGCGTTTGACCATGCACTAGCCGGGTTACCCGATCGGTGTGAAATCCTGACTCCCAAACTGTAGTCCCGCAGGGACGGCTGAGCTTAGCCCAGGACGTTAGTCCTGGGTAGAATTTGAAAGCACGAACCAGTCCCGCAGGGACGGCTGAAAACAAAACCCTCCCCGGGGCCGCACCTGGGGCAACTTTCAGCCGTCCCTGTCGGGACTACTCCGATCA
>DASRRN010000724.1:0-13033 GCA_035695685.1 Acidobacteriaceae bacterium
GCCGGGCGGAAGAACAGGTGCCAGCAACAAGGGGGTGAAGGTCAACGTACCATCCTCTTAATTTCTTATCCAACCTTCTACTACAGCCTATCTGCGCCGGTTTGTCTACTGGAGTGGGTGATGGCTGGAAAGGTGCCGCGACGACGCCTTCATCCCGCACCGACGCGATCTGCTTGCGCGCGCACGCGGGCCAGCAGGGCGGGAAGAGTATCCGTCGCAATAGCATTTCGTACGGATCGCATCGTGTCAAGGTAGTAGGCCAGATTGTGCAGGGTGTTGAGCACCCCAGCAAGCGGCTCCTGGGCTGCCATCAGGTGGCGCAGGTACGCCCTGCTGTAGCGGCCGCATACCATGCAGCCGCAGTGCGGATCAGGCGGCTCCGGGTCTTCCACGAAACGGCGATTTCTGATGTTAAGTCTGCCCCGAGAGGTAAAAAGCAGGCCGTGCCGGGCGGCGCGAGTGGGAATGGTGCAATCCATCATGTCCACCCCCATCGCGGCGTACTCCACAATCTCATCGGGGTAGCCAACGCCCATGACATATCTAGGCTTGTCTGGGGGCAGCAGCGGCAGGGTGCTTTCGATGATCTCCCGGGTCAACGCGCGCGGCTCGCCCACGCTTAGCCCCCCAATGGCATAGCCCGGGAAGTCCATGGCAACCAACTGCTCGGCTGACTCGCGGCGCAGATCGGGATACATGCCTCCCTGCACGATGCCAAATAAAGACTGGCCTCCGTTGGCATGGGCGTTGAAGTGCTGTAGGCTGCGCCTGGCCCAGCGCAGGGTTAGTTCAAGGGATTGCAGGGCTCGCACCCGGTCGGCTGGGTATTCCGTGCACTCGTCAAATGCCATGACGATGTCGGCGCCCAACGCCATTTGCACATCCATGGAATGCTCAGGGGAGAAGAAATGGGAGGATCCGTCCAGGTGGGAGCGAAACTTGACGCCTTCTTCGCTTATTTTGCGCAACTGGTTCAGGCTGAAGACCTGAAAACCGCCGGAGTCAGTAAGCATGGGCCGGGGCCATGCGATGAAGCGGTGTAGTCCCCCGAACCGGCGAATCAGCTCGTGCCCGGGCCGCAGGTATAGGTGGTAGGTATTGGCGAGAATGATCTGCGCGTCCAGCTCTTCGAGCAGATGCTGGGGAATGGCCTTGACTGAACCGGCGGTGCCTACAGGCATGAACGCTGGAGTCTGGACTAACCCATGGGGCAGGGTCATGGTCCCCTGCCGTGCCTGCCCACTGATGGCTTCTATCTGAAAAGTGAGAGACACGTAGCTGATTCTAGCCTGCACCTTCAAACCACACTCTTGGTTCTGGACGGGTGCCCCATGTTCGCCTCAGCGTACATGGGCCGAAAACGACTTTTTTCAAATGCTTTCGCTCCATGTTTGAGGATCCTTTCTCTTGGCCACAGTCCTTCTGCCCGCCTGGCAAGAGCCTTGGAAGGGGCTGGCGCCCTGTCTTTTTCGGCCCATGTACGCTGGGGCGAACATGGGGCACCCGTCCAGGGAACAGGGCCTGGGTCTTGAGCCGACTACTCCTTACGTCGGCGCACTGCTGCAACGCGATTTTCGCCCTCGTCGGGCAGCTGCGCCAATAGCTCCGCCATGGTCTGGTTGCGCTGCGGGTGTCGAAGGTGCGGTGCGATCTCAGCCAAGGGCGCGAGCACAAACCGGCGTTGGGCCAGAGCCGGGTGGGGCAGTGTCAGCTCATCCTCGGCAACAATGGAATCTCCCATTAGCAGCAGGTCGAGATCCAGAATGCGGGGACCGTTCGGGACCCCGTCACTGCGATCGCGCCCCAGTTCCCTTTCGATTGCCAGCAAGGCATGCAATAGCGGTAGCGGGTCCAATTTCGTTTCCAAAGCCACGACGGCGTTCAGAAAGGCTGGCTGATCATGAAACCCTACCGGCTCGGTTTCATAGAGCGAAGAACAAGCTTCCACCCGGCCCAGCCGGCCCAAACGATCCGTTGCGGTGGCCAGCGTTTGCTCCCGATCGCCCAGATTGGACCCAAGCGCAATGTAAGCAGTAGGCATCGAAGTGGCCCTAGAATACAGCGGGCACGATACGATGCCCTATGCGCATCGCCTTCTTCGGGGGCACCTTTGATCCACCGCATTGTGGTCACCTTGCGATCGCTCGCGCGGCCGTTACACGTCTGGCGCTGGACCAGGTGCTCGTTGCGCCGGTAGGGACGCAGCCACTCAAGGGCGGCTCCGCCCAGTCCAGTTTTGAGGACCGGCTGGCCATGGTCCGACTGGCGGTGGACGGAGTACCAGGGCTCACGGCGAGCAGCGTAGATGCACCTCTGCCGGGCGGCCAGCTGAACTATACGTTCGATACCCTGCAAAGTCTGCGCCACCAGCTTCAGCCTACGGACAAGCTCTTCTTTCTGCTGGGTGCTGATTCCTTCCTCACTCTGAGATCGTGGCATCGATGCAGCGAGCTCCTGGTTTTTTGCGACTTTATCGTGGCCGGCAGGCCCGGATTCTCGCTTGAACAGATCAACGGAGCACTTCCCAAAGGCGTGGTGAACACGGGCGAGCATCGTGAAGCCGGGATCACTCGCTTCGCGCTGGCCGGGCCTTCAGGGCAAAGCGCGGGGCTTTTCGTGCTGCCCGATCTGGACCAGGACATCTCCGCGACGGAGATTCGCGCCGCGCTGGCCGAAGGGTCGGAACCGCAAACCGTGCTGCCCCCCGCAGTTGCGGAATACATTCGCTCCCACGGACTCTACCGCCCGGTAGAGATACCATAGGAACCAGGAGATACGACCCGACCGAATGGCAATTACGGAAACGCGCCGCATGGTTTTGGCCGCTGCGCAGGCCTGCGAAGACAAAAAAGCCGAGGATACCCGTATCTTGGAGCTCGATGCGGTGGATGCCGGCTTCACCGATTTTTTTCTCATTTCGAGTGGATCGAACGAACGCCAGACGCAAGCGATCGCCGACGAGATTGAGATTCGCCTGAAAAAGGATTTTCAAACCTATCCCAACTCCGTGGAAGGCCGACGGCAGGGCGAATGGATACTGATGGACTATGTGGATTTTGTCGTCCACATTTTTCTCACCGAAAAGCGGGCGTACTACGACATTGAACGGCTAAGAAAATCGGCACGCACCGTGGACCTGAAGCAATTGAAGGCCATGCTGCTGGAAAAGACGGTGGTTGCACGCGGCAAGCCGGGGAAAAAAGCAACAAAAAAGGCCGTGGCAAAGAAGACCGCTACGAAGTCCGCACTCAAGGCGGACGGCTTCCGTCGCAAGCCTGCGGTGAGTAAGACGGGTAAAAGTTGAAGTCTATTCCTGTTCGATCGCGAACGGGAGGCTTGCCGGTTGAGCACGGTGGTATTCCACGTTTCCGCCCGGCTTGGTTGCAGGATCGAAGTCAGATGCGCATCGGCATGATCACGTAGCGATACTTGAAGTCATCGGCAGCGTCTTCCGGGCGCATCTGACCGGCGGACTGAGCGTCCTTGAATTCGAGCCGTACTTCGCCGCTCGACCCGGCAGCCTTAAGAAAATCTATGAGATAGGCTGAATTAAAACCAACCACAATTGGATCGAAGCTATAGGGAGACTCGATCGTGTCTTCCGACTCGCCCGATTCGGTCGAGGACGAAGAGATCTTCATCTCGTTCTGTTCGAGCCGGATCTTAATGGCCCCGGAGCGTTCGTCGGCGAATTGCGCAACGCGCTGAATCGAACCCATCAATTCTTCGCTGCGGACCACCACAAATTTATTGTTATCCCGCGGCAACACAGCTTCGTAATTGGGAAATTGACCGGTGAGCTTGCGCGTCGTGAGCACTCGATGGCCGAGACGGAAGAACAGAGTGTGCTCGTCGTCGTAAAAATCAAGCGACTCCTCACTGGTATCGGAAAGGAGCGACTGCAGCTCAGCCAACGCCTTGCGCGGGATTAAGGTTTTCTTCTCCCCGCTAATGTTCTTGAGCGATTCGCCCGTCTTTTCAATGTGCGCCAGCCGGTGACCATCGGTGGCAACCATGGAGAGCGACTCCGACTTCAAGATGAGCAAAGCGCCGTTAAGCGTGTAACGCGATTCCTCATTGGAGATAGCGAAAATGGTCTTCGAAATCATGCCCTTTATCGAGGCCGCGGCCAGCTGGGTTAGGCCGCTCTCGGGAAACTCCGGCACCTGGGGAAAATTGGCCCGCGCCATGCCCACCATCTTGGTGTTAGAGCGGCCGGAACGAATCTGCACCCAGTGGTTCTCCATGAGCTTGATGGAGATGTCACCATCGGGCAGCAACTTGACGTAGTCAAAAAGTTTGCGTGCAGGGATGGTGCATGCCCCTGGTTTTTTAACTTTGGCGGCACAGGATGTACGAATGCTCTGATCCAGGTCAGTGGCCGTGATCGTGAGGCGATCAGTCGCGTCCCCTTCCCCTTGGCCTGCTTCGAGGAGAAAATTAGAGAGGATAGGGATTGTGGTCTTCCGCTCGACGACGCTCTGCGTCGCACTCAGCTCCCGCAGCAAGTCCTGACGGCTCACGCTGATTTCCATGGTTGCGGCTCCCTGTACGACTGGTCTCTCCTGCTCAACCCCCGCGCTAAGCATGGTGTATTTGCCCCCTTGTCGGTTTGACTCACTCTACACCACAGCGAAGGGGCATGAGAATCTCAACTGCGTTTCCGCCTGTGGATTCCCGGGGCCAAAATAGGTCGGCCGGAACAAGGGGAGGACCAGAAAATTTCTACTACGACGAAAAGCAAAAATAATCCATTCCCTCTTAGTAGTAGCAGCCGTTGATGATGGAAAAGTGGAAAGACAGGCGGAAACTACGCGGACGGCGGGGATGAGAGGCCCCCCCGTTTTAGAAAACCAGGCTCGCACAAAATGAAAAGCAGGAAGAGTCGCGCATAACGTCAAGTTCGGTCCCGCCTTCCCCACGGTCTCCACAGGCGGCTGAAAAAAGGCTGTGGAAAGCGGCAGGGGTCGAGTGCAAAGCGCGTTCCCACACAGTGCTGATGCGGCTCTGCGAAAGGCCTGCTTTGCACAATGGTGCGAAATGGGTCTAGGGTGTTTTTTCCGGCGCCTTTTCCCACAATTCCTGGTGGCGGTCGTCGGAGAATAGCAGTCCGGTGACACGGCCATCGGGAGCCTTCTCGAACGTGAGACGGGTACTGCTGCCGCTGGGATAGAAAAATCGATTGGGTTGCTCGGGGAGTAACTCGGTCTGGTCGCCGGTGCGGTTCCTGGACATCAATCGGTTGCCCTGGCGGAAGACGGTTACCTGAGTCACGCCGGCGTCGACGTATTCTCCTTGATAAGCGTCATAAATTTTGGGATCGACGCGAATAGGCAGAGGATGGATGGGGATGACGCGCTTTTCTGCGTAGGGTTTGGTAGTAGCGATATCGGAGAGGCGATGGGCCAGAAACCACTCCGGCAACTGCGGATCGACGTACGCCCTGTCCCAGGCATTGTGATGATAGTTGGCATACTCCCAGAAGCGCACGTTGCCGCCCGCGGCACTGAGGGCCGCATACATGATCTGCGATTGAGCGGGAGAAACCACGGGGTCGTCCGCACCATGGAAAATCCAGACGGGAGTACGGCCGATGGCTTTGACATACTCCGGGACCAGCTCTGGCTGATGCCAGCGTCCGGGCGCGTAGGACCAATAGATGCCTCCGCACACGGGAGCGATGGCGGCAAAATGTCCGGGATAGTCTTTGGCAATCTCCCACACGCCGTAGCCGCCAAGAGACATACCAGTGAGATAGAGGCGCTGAGGATCGCCGTGGAATTCTCTTACCTCGGCATTCAAAGCAGCCATAGCCATGGCCATGATGTCCGAGTCAGTCCAGTGATGGTGGTTGTAAGGGACCTGAGGCATGACCACCACAAATGGCCAGCGCTCATAGTGGGAACGCAGAGCGTTAGGTAGGCCTACCTGGGTTTCGTCGAGTCCATCCGAGCCGCGTTCTCCGGATCCGTGCAGAAAGAGGATGACAGGCCATTTTTGCCTGGGGGACCAGTCCATCGGTAGATAAACGACATAGTGATAAAGGGTTCCATTGAGGGTGAGGCTGCGGTTAAGAAATCCGGTATCCTGCTGGCGGGCGTGAGCGCGCGGCCCCATGCCGGGGATTACACCGAGAAGCAAACCGGTGATCAAGTAGCCAGCCAACGAAGCCAGGCGGCACCGCGACCCGAAACGAAACATAGACAACTTGAGCATACCGGGAGCGGCGCGAACGTGGAAAGGCTCGGAGTTCCCGGGGGCCTTAGTTAGAGAGTGTGTGAGAACTCGTTTTTTGAAGGGTACGGGCTTCAGCCCGTACGTTTAACTACCCAGCATAGGACGGGCTTTAAGCCCCGGAGGGCATCTCTTGTGCTCGTTTAAGCAGCCCTCAGCGGCTGAAGCCGATTCATCTTGAGTGCTAAACGTACGGCCTAAAGGCCGTGCCCTTCAAAAAAGTGGGTTCTCACACACCCTCTTTAACCCGAACCCAAATCGAATGGGGCCCCAGCTCAGCCGTTGAGGGTCTCGAGAAGCTTATTGATGGTCCGGTTGAGATCTTTGTCAGAACGGCGCTGTTCATCGATTTTGGCAATGGAATGCATCACTGTGGTGTGGTGCTTGCCGCCGAATTGCCGTCCGATCTCGGGCAGGGAGGCTTCAGTCATCTGCTTGGCCAGATACATGGCGATCTGGCGGGGGACGACCACGGAGCGAGAATTATTTTTTTGCTTCAGCTCGGCTATGCGCATGCCGAACTGCTCAGAGACGGCACGCTGAATCGCTTCAATGGTGATCTTGCGTACCTGGGTATCGATGAACTGCTTTAGGCATAGCTGGGTGGTAGCCAAGGTAAGCTCCGCACCATTAAGGCGGCACCAGGCTAATAGCCGTACCATTGCGCCTTCGAGTTCGCGCACATTGGTGCGGACGTTCGACGCGATGAAGAGCGCGATATCGGTGGGCAGCAGAACATGCTCGCTCTCGGCCTTCTTCTGCAAGATAGCGACTTTGGTCTCCAGGTCAGGGGGCTGAATATCGGCAATCAGTCCCCATTCGAACCGGCTGCGCAGACGGTCCTCGATCTCCGGCAGTTCCTTGGGCGGACGATCGGAGGCGATGACAATCTGCCGCATGCTCTCGTGGAGCGCGTTGAACGTGTGGAAGAACTCTTCCTGAGTACGCTCCTTTTGCGCCAGGAACTGGATGTCATCTATGAGGAGCAGATCGACGGAGCGAAACTTATCGCGAAAGCTGGTCATTTTGTCATAGCGCAGCGAGTTGATCATTTCGTTGGTAAATTTCTCACTGGAGACATAGCAGACGGAGCATTGCGGCTGGCGTTTCTTCACCTCGTGGCCGATGGCATGCATTAAGTGGGTCTTGCCCATGCCTACACCGCCGTAGATAAAGAGCGGGTTGTAGGCCTTGGAGGGGCGTTCGGCAACTGCTTCAGAGGCTGCACGGGCGAACTGGTTGCCGTTGCCGATGACGAAGGCATCGAAGGTGTAGCGGGGGTTAAGCTGCGCGGCAGTGGTCCAGTCGAACTTCGCCTGCTGCGGTGCCTGCGGTATGCCGATGCCGCGGTTGGCAGCGCGTTGTGCGCCGGCGGAATGAGAAGGGACGGGCGCGAACCCTCCATCCTCGCGCACGCGGACAGTGGCCGGGTCTTCCTGCGGGATGACGAAGGATACGTCATCGAATTCCAGGTGAAACGCATCAATGGCTTCCTGAATCAGGTCGCCGTAGCGGTCGCCGATGTGTTGAAACTCGGGCGTGGGAACCCGCACGAAAAGCATCCGGCCAGTGATGTGGCTGAACCGCGTGGGTTTCAGCCAGGTGTCAAAAGATTGCCGGTTGACTTTCTTCTCGAGAGCTCCCAGTATCCGGGCCCAGGGATTGGGCAGGGTGGGGGCGGTGGCGACAAAAGACATACGCTTCCTTCGTTCAACGCCGACTGCCTGATACCTTCTGCAAAGTGCAAAGGAGCAAGCCGCATCGGCAATGAACCGTGCGTGCCATTGTAGCTCCTGTGCTTAGGAACTGCTTTGGGGGAACAAGCCCCTTCGCGAAAGTATCCAGATCGAAAGATCAGGTAGTGTGGACGTGCAGAAATCAATCTTGATCGGAGCCGATACTAGCACAGTTACAAGGCGGTGCAACGGCTCATTCCGGCCAAAAAAATCTTTCTTTCCCGAGTTGCACCATGCGCAGTGAAAGCAAGGGCTTCGGCAGCCCGAGGACGTCAGCCTGCTTGGCCCTTTCGGCTCAATCCGTTATACTTAAAGCTTGCCTTAAGGCATAAATTTTTGAGTGAGATCAGGAGCGCAGTGTTATGCCCAAGCGCACATTCCAACCGAACCGCCGCCATCGTGCGAAGACACACGGCTTTTTGACCCGGATGAAGACCAAGGCCGGCGCAGCAGTGCTTTCCCGCCGCCGCGCCAAGGGGCGCAAACGCGTTTCCGTGAGTGCCGGCTACCGCGACTAAATCTTACGCGCAATGCAGGGAATTCTCAGTTGAGCCTTCTGACCCAAAGCGATGCTCGGCTACGAAAACATGCTGACTATCAACGCGTTTATCAAAGAAGCCGTAAACACTTCTCGCCTTCGATGACATATTTCTTCGCCGAGCGACCCGCAGCTGCGAGTCCGGTTTCAGGCGTTAACCGGATCCTTGGTCCGCGAGTGGGCCTGACCGCAGGGCGTGTCCTCGGCAAAGCGGTAGAGCGCAACCGCATCAAGCGGCGCATGCGCGATGCCGTACGACTCAACCTGGAGTTCCTGACGCGAGACGTCGATGTGGTTCTACACCCTCGGCGAACGGTACTGACTGAGGAATTCGCGCGATTGCAGGGCGAAGTATGCAAAATTTTTTCGGTCATTGAAAAGACTTCGCATGCCTGAGATCTATCGGCGCTGGATTTCCCCGTTGGTGCATTCCATCAGCGGGGTCTCTGGTGCATGCCGCTTTCAGCCCACATGTTCTGAATACGCAATGGCCGCCTTCGCGCGTCACGGAGTGTTTTATGGCACCGCCCTCGCGCTGTGGCGATTGCTACGGTGCAATCCTTTCGGCCGGGGAGGTTTCGATCCCGTTCCGGGCACTTACTCTGCTCCCCTCCCGCCATCGCGTCCGCACAGATGACCCCCGCCATTTACCATAAGATCGTACGATCGACAGGAAATCTCTTTGGCCGAAATACGCAATCCTAATCAGCCGGGTGGTGGTGGGCAAGACTCACGCACGCTTCTCATCTTCTCCATCGTCTTTGTTCTCATCTTCCTCGGCCTGCAGTACTTCGCGCCGAAGAAAAAGACGCAACCGGAGACTCCGGCCCAGGTGGCTTCGAGTTCGGCGTCAAAGGCGGCGCTGGCTCCTTCCCCTTCACCCTCCCCTTCCCCTTCCCCTGCCTCTGCTGTGACGGCAGGCCCCGGTTCCGCCAAGGCAGCCACCCAATCCGTAGTAGCGGATGCTGAGGCGACTACGGTGGTCGAGAACGAGTTGTACCGGATTACGTTTTCCAATCGCGGTGGACAGGTCATCTCCTGGATTCTCAAGAAGTACAAAGACGACGCCGGTAAGCCGCTGGACCTGGTCAACGCGAAGGCGGCGGCGAAGGTTGGGTACCCGCTCTCGCTCTGGACCTATGACGCGAACCTGCGAAACCAGCTAGTGAAGGCGCTGTATGTGCCATCGGCCTCGGGGACGTTGAATGCTCCTGCCACGCTCGCGTTTACCTACTCCGAAAACGGGCTTGAGGTAAAGAAGGTTTTCAGCTTCGATTCCACATACGTTGTGCATGTGGACGTGACGGCCACCGATCATGGGAGCCCGGTAACGGTGCTAGTCGCCTGGCCGGGTGGATTTGGCGACCAGGATACTCTGCCGGATTATGCGCAGGCGCAGCTCGACACCATGCAGGGGGGCAAGAACGAGAACCAGGCGGCAAAAAAGGTTGCCGGGGGAGGCACGATCCCTGGGCCGTTCGAATGGGCCGGTGTAAGCGACTTGTCCTTTGCGGCGATTTTCCTTCCCGATGAGCCGTCGCAAACGCTGTTGGTAGGCCTGCACGATTCGATCGACATACCCCGCCATGGCAAAGCGGATCAGACCGACCAGGCAGCTGTGCTCGGGGCCGCGATGGGCGCCACTTCGGGGCATACCAGCATGCGGCTATTCGCTGGACCTAAGGTGTTGGACGTGCTCGCTTCTGTGCGCGCGACGTCGAATGGGAGCCAGACCGGCCCGAGTCTGGAACCAGTGGTGGACTTCGGTTATTCGGGCATCATCGCCAAACCGTTGTTCCTGGCCCTGCGTTGGGTGCACGAGCATATTGTCTCCAACTGGGGATGGGCCATTCTGGTTCTGACCCTGGTGCTCAACCTGGCGATGCTGCCGACGCGCATCCAGATGATGAAGTCTGCGCTGAAGATGCAACGCATTCAGCCGGAGATGAACGCCATCAAGGAGAAATTCAAGAAGTACAAGGCCACAGATCCTCGCCGCGCGGAGATGAACAAGGAGATGTTCGATCTGCAGAAACGTGAGGGCGTGAACATGTTTGGCGGTTGCCTGCCGATGCTGGTGCAGTGGCCGTTGCTTTTCGCGTTTTATCGCATGCTGCTGCACACAATCGAACTGCGCCAGGCGCCCTGGTTGTGGATCCATAATTTGGCGGCTCCTGATCCACTGCACATTCTGCCCATCTTTTTCATTGTGACCATGTTCCTGGTGCAGTACCTGACTCCATCGCCGGGCATGGACCCGGCGCAGCAGAAAATGATGGCCTTCACGATGCCGATCTTTTTCGGTTTCATGACATGGAACTTGAGTTCCGGTCTGGCCCTTTATTGGGCTTTCGGCAATGTGATCAACGTGATCCAGCAGGCCGTGATGAACCGCACGGGCATGGGTAAGCAGATGCGCGAAGTCGCCGCGAAGCGGGCGGCGAAGAAAAGCGGCGGCAGTGGCCGGCAAGCGCATCGCAAACCCGGATTGGACCCGCGCAGGCGACCGGAAACGGACAGTTAGGCGAAGGATCTTAATTTTGGATTCGTCGTGCCGAGTTCTGCTGGTGTCGGTTCCTTCGCACATAAGGCTTCGCTCTAGAACGTATACCGTCGAGAATTTGCAAAACGGGGTGCTTGGCCGCCCGGTTACCAGACGAAGGAATTGGTTTCCTGGTTGGCTGACTTCCCTGCGCACAAAGTGCGATACTAAACCGATGCCGATAGTCGACCACGCGGCTGCAGCCCAGAAGATTGCAGCATTCCTCAAGACTCTCACTACCACTGGCGGCCTGCGATTGAAGTATCGGATCATCGCGGGCGCCGGAGCCCGTGATCCTGACGGCCTCGAGGCCCGTGAGATTTATGTCGAGATGGCCGGTCCGGATGCTGTGCTTCTGACCCAGCGCGGGGGCGAATTACTGCGAGCTTTGGAACACATCGCAGCCAAGATCGTGCGCCTCGAAGCGGAAGAGCACGACATCATCTCTTTCGACGCCAACAACTTTAAGGCCCTCCGTGCACGGGAATTAAAGCTGGCCGCAGAGACGGCGGCGGAGCGGGTCCGGGGCACGTCCCAGCCCTACAGCTTTGCTCCCATGAGTTCGCGCGAGCGCCGTATGCTGCACCTGGCCTTCCGGGATTATGCGGATCTTGAAACGGAGAGCAGCGGAGAGGGTTTGCGCCGCTTCGTAGTCGTCTATCCCAAAGGCGCGGCGCGGCTTCGGCCACGGGCTTCTGAAATCAGCAGCCCACGCCCTTCACGGCGCAACTCTCCCTACTAAGTATCGGGAGGCTTCATGCAGCCCGATCCCCACGTGGTTTATCAGAACGAGACCATCGTTGCCATCGCGACGCCGCCCGGGCGCGGAGGCATTGGGATCGTGCGCCTTTCAGGGCCTGAGGCGACCCGGATTGTCGAACCGATGCTACGCCTGCGCAACCCGCTGGCCCATGCGCAGGCCCGCTTTGCGGATCTGCTGGACTTCGATACCCAGGAGAAACTGGACGAAGCAGTCGTCACGTTCTTCGCCGCGCCCCACTCCTATACCGGTGAAGACGTGGTGGAAGTGGCCGCTCATGGTTCACCGGTAATTCTGGAGACGCTCGTGCGGCAGGCGCTCGAGGGCGGGGCGCATTTGGCAGCCCCGGGCGAGTTTACCCAGCGGGCGTTTCTTTCTGGCCGCATCGATCTGACCCAGGCCGAAGCGGTGCACGACCTGATTGAAGCGCAGACGCTCTACCAGGCACGGGTTGCGGCGCAGCAACTGCATGGCGCGCTTTCCCGCTGCATCAAGCCCTTGAAAGAGGGCCTGGTCGGGCTCATTGCTTTGCTCGAAGCCGGCATCGATTTCGCGGAAGACGATGTCGACGTGCTGCCTGGAGGCGAGATCGTGGGCCGGATCGATGTGATTAGCGGCCTGCTGCAGCCAGTAGCGAACAGCTTCGCCCGCGGACGCATTGTGCATGCGGGGTTGATGCTGGCGATTGTTGGACGACCGAACGCGGGCAAATCTTCTCTGTTCAATCGAATTGTGCAACGGGAACGCGCGATTGTTACCGCGGCGCCGGGGACCACTCGTGACCTGGTGACGGAGCGTGTTTCGCTGGGCGGAATTCCCGTAGAGTTGGTGGACACGGCAGGCATGCGTGAAGCCAGTGACGAGGCCGAGCAGATTGGCATTCGCAAATCGCGCGAGGCGCTGGCGGATGCAGATATGGTGCTGATGGTGCTGGACGCCACTGCGGTCCCGGATCAGGAAGAGCTGGAGCTTCTGGCGACCCTGGCGCGGCGCAGGGCGCTGGTGGTGGTGAACAAGAGTGACTTGGCCCACCCACCGGATGCCATGGAGGATGCCCTGAACGGGCTGGGCCTGCCAGTCGTTCATACTTCCGCACTCAACGGAGAGGGCGTGGGTGAGCTAAAGGAGAAGATGTTGACCATGGTGGGCGACCGTACGGTAGAGACGGAGGGTGGCATGCTGACCAGCATGCGTCAATACCAGGCGGTAACGGCAACGCTGGA
>DASRRN010000725.1:0-6809 GCA_035695685.1 Acidobacteriaceae bacterium
TGCACATCTGCAATCGTGGTCGCTACCGCCTTCATTCATTAGCCTCGTTGGTTCTAAGTTCAAGATGTCAGCTCGCGACCTGCGTCGCAACCAACACCTGATCCAGTTGTTGCTGCCAGCTGGGCAGCCGGAAACCGAAAGTGTGCGCGAACTTGTCATTCGCAAGTACTGAATTGGCCGGCCGTCTGGCTGGAGTTGGATAGTCAGAGGACGGAATGGGTTGCACCCGCGGTTGGGTACGAAGGACACCTGCGGCGAAGATGGCACGGGCGAAACCACACCAGGAAGTCGAACCTGCGGCAGTCATATGATAAATTCCCGCCGCCTCGGGAATGTCTGCGTATTGCTCCGCCAGGCGCGCGGTGGCGGTGGCGATTGCAGCCGCAGACGTAGGAGCACCGAACTGATCGTCCACCACCCGCAGCTCGGAACGCTCAGCCCCCAGGCGGAGCATAGTGCGTAGAAAATTCTTTCCCTGGGCAGCATAAACCCAACTGGTACGGAGCACCAGATACCGGCCGGCAACCTCGGCGATGGCCGATTCCCCGGCCGCCTTCGAGGCCCCGTATACATTGACCGGGTTGATGGGATCGTTTTCGAGATAGGGCTCGGACTTTTCTCCGTCAAAGACATAATCCGTCGAATAGTGGATGAGGAGGGCATCCAGCCGGGCCGCCTCCTCCGCCAGCACACGGGGAGCGACGGCGTTGATGGCAAAGCAAAGATCGCGCTCTTTTTCGGCCAGGTCGACCGCGGTGTACGCGCCGGCGTTTATGATAACGGCGGGCTTGACCTGCCGAACCGTGTCCCGGATCGACTGCTCGCTCGAGAGATCGCATTCTTCGCGGCCGGTTACCACCACATCGCCAAGGGAGTGGTACAGGCGGGAGAGTTCCATCCCTACCTGCCCGTTTTTTCCGGTGATCAATATGCGCATCTTAATAGTTTAAGTGCAGAGCAAGGAATTCTGCACGATTGCGAGACCCCATGTGTTGTCGTGCACACAGTCTTCGTGCTTGTCAAGGTAAGTGGGCCTCTTTAGTAACTTATGCTGTTGGGCGCGATGGGCTAGAATTTCTGCACAGTGAGCGAAGTGACCGAATCTGCTGAAACATCGGAAGTCTCCGGACCGGGACCCCACCTGGCGCAGGTCGACCCGCCACACCCGTTCCGAAGCGCGATCAAGACCGTCGTCATCGCTGCCATCGTGCTCAGCATCGCCCTGGGGCTGTATGTTTACCTGGGACAGAGGCCGCCGGTAGCCGCGGGAGAAATCCTGACCATGAACCTCTACCCGGTCCACACCCTGGTCAACAACGGGGGTGGAGGCGATAGCGGGATGCCGGGAAACCCGGAATATTACGATCAGCTGCTGATTTTGGCGAAGATCAAGATAAGGAATCAGACCGATATCCCGCTGTTCATGCAGGATATTTCGGCTACTATCAAGTTACCGGACGGCTCAGAGCAAGTGAATGTGACCGCCAGCGATAAGGATATCGATCGGGTTTTCCAGGCGTATCCGTCTTTGAGTTACCTGCGCGCAGATTCGATTCGTCGCGACATCACGCTGACGCCTGGGCAATCTGTTCAGGGGCTGACTATCTTTAATTTTCCCATTACCAAAGAACAGTGGGATATGCTGCAGTCGGCCAAAGTGGTGGTGTCGTTTATGCACCAAAAGAATTTAGAAATTTCGCTGCCTCGTAAATGATATACGCGCACTAGAACCCCGTATCCTTCGGGAAGAAACGTACCTCAGGGGCTAAAAGCCGTGCCCTTTGTCCTGGCCCAGCACTTTGTCCTGGCCCAGCACTGTGTGCTGGGCCAGGTTCAGCGTTCCGCTGGGGACTGATTTGCGGGCCCTTGCTTTCAGGACTTTGCTAGGGCGTCGCGGGTGCCGGGGCGTTCTTGGGCGTTGCCAGGTAGCCAATTACCTGGTTCTTGTTGATGGTGTTGATGACCAGCTCGTAAAGGAGCTTGTCTTTGCCGGTGTAGAACTGGACCGGCTCGTCCAGATTCTTGTCCTTTTTCTCGATCTTCCTGTCGTCCGATTCCACCAGCAGGGTGTATTTCGAGTGTTTGGTGTCAGCCTTCTTCAAGGAGAGGCTGATGCCGGAGATGGGCGTGGGCTTGGCCCCCTTGGTGAGATTCAAATCGTAATAGTTTCGATCACCCTTGTGCTTGAGGATTTCGAGTTCCTTGCCATTGGTCGCCACGAGCCCGCTGGTCACGCCCAGATCGCCGGTCACCCTTTTCAGTTGGGATTCAGCGTTAGCCAACTCGGTCTTGGTTGCGGCGACGTCGGTCTTTACTCCACCCACATCGGTTTTGACCGAGGACACATCAGTCGAGACCGCACCGATTTGCTTCGTGGATTCCGCCTGCGCGGCTGCCTGTTCCTTCTCCAGCCGGGCGGTTTCCGCCTGCTGCCGCTTGAGGAATTCACTGGCACGCGCTTCCAGTTGCCGTTGGGTGAGGCCTACGCTCTGCCCCAGGGTTTCCGAGGTCACGCGCAACTTGGCGTTGGTCTCGTTGAGGCTCTCGGCCAGCTTGTCATTTTGCTGCTGTGCGTTGACCAACGCGGTCTGCGATTTTTCCAGGCGGTTTTCCAAGGTGTAGGCCCAGATCAACCCGGCGGCGGACGCCATAACGGCAAAACCAAGGAGGGCTATAAAGACACCGGAGTGAGTACGTTCGACTAAATCCACGCTTTCGTCGCTCATGCGATCTGCCTCTTTTCAACTGTGAACGCTGTGTATTTTCCCATCCTACAATGGACGAGTGGAGACTGCGGAAGTCATCGTCGCCGGAGGGGGTATTATCGGGCTCTCCACCGCGCTTGAACTAGCGCGCCATGGATTCCGGGTCCGGGTCCTGGAAAAGGGCCGTGCCATGTCAGAGGCATCGTGGGCGGCAGCGGGCATGCTGTCGGCCCATGATCCCGAACACCCGCCGGAACTGACCGAACTGGCTAAGCTAAGCATGAACCTCTATCCGGAATACCTGGCCACGATTGAGGCGCTTTCGGGACGCCCCGTGAGACTTCGGACCCAGGGCGCGCTTAGTACTGACGGAGAAAACGATACCGGCGTTGCCCTCAGCGCACAGGAGGCGCAAAGGCGGATTCCGGGGTTGGCCACCGCGGGCCGTGCCTTTTTCTGGGTGGAGGAAGTGAGTCTCGATCCACGGGACCTTTGCGCCGCCCTCCCTCTGGCAGCTGCGGCGGCCGGGGTGACTTTGCAGGAGGGGACCCCAGTGCTCTCCGTCCGGAGCCATGGAGACGCGGTCGAGATCACGACCCAGGGCGGAACCCTGAGCGCGGGCGCCTTCGTGAATTGTTGCGGAGCGTGGGCGGCCCAAGTACAGCAATTGGATTTGCAGCGGCAGCCCGCAGCCGGGGTAGAACCGCGGAAAGGACAGATCTTTAGCGTCCGCCTGGACCCGCCGCTCGACCTCGGTTGTGTTTTGCGTTCACCCGAGGTTTACCTGGTTCCGCGAGGAGGGGGCCGGGTCGTGATCGGGGCCACGGTGGAGCGGGTGGGATTCGATCGCCGGGTAGATCCCACCACGATCAAACGGTTGCAGGCTTTGGCGGCGGAGCTCTGGCCCTCCATCGGGTCCGCGCCGGTGGAGGAAAGCTGGACCGGGCTGCGGCCGGGGACCAGAGACGGGCTGCCGGTGATTGGAAACGCCGGGCAACCCCGTTGCTGGGTGGCCACGGGACACTTCCGTAACGGCATCCTGTTGGCGCCGGCCACGGGCCGGATCGTACGCCAGCTACTCGAAGGCAGCCCACCGGCGGCCGGACTCGGAGCGTTCGCTCCCGGACGTTGAGCAGGGTGGCAGGGAGTCCTCTCCGGGCGACTTTCCGTCTAAGTGACAAGGTTCAGAGCGCTGCGCTATAAAACAGACAGCATCGGGCGCTTAACCGGCGGGACTTAAGACGACTGTTTTTCTGAACAATTGTTACCACCAGCCGATCCCCCTTGCAGTGAGCACGACAGCAACCGGAAGGGACCGGGCGACGCAGGGCATCTAAGAAAAGAAGCGGGGAAAGAAGAGGAGCGTTCAGTATGTCTACGGCGGTGGTGGGCAAGGGACTTGCAGGAGTAGTTGCAGCCAACTCCGGCATTTGTTGGATCGACGGTGACGCTGGGGTGCTGGCATACCGCGGGATCGACATCCATGAGCTGGCGGAGAAGTCGACCTTCGAGGAATGCAGCTACCTGTTATGGTTCGGCCGGCTTCCCCGCAGGGCGGAGCTGGACGAGTTCGGCAAACGGCTGAGTGAAGCTCGCCGCCTGGACCCGAAGGTCATCGATCTGCTCCGTTCCTTTCCCCAGAGTGCAACCCCGATGGAAGTGCTGCGCACGGCAGTTTCCGCGCTGAGTTTTTACGATCCGGATGAAAGCGACAACCAGCATGATGCCAACGTGAGCAAGAGTTTCCGGCTGACCTCACAGATTGCCATGCTGGTCGCGGCTTATGACCGCCTGCGCAAAGGCAAGGCGGTGGTCGAACCTGATCCTTCCCTGAGTCATGCGGCCAACTTTCTTTGGATGCTGAACGGGGAAAAGCCCTCCGTGACGGCGACAAAAACCTTCGACGTGGCCCTGATTCTCCATGCCGACCACGAGCTGAATGCTTCGACCTTCGCGGCCCGGGTGATCGCTGCCACTCTCTCGGACATTCACTCGGCGATTACCGGGGCAATTGGGGCGCTGAAGGGTCCGCTGCATGGGGGCGCCAATGAGGCAGTGATGCGCATGCTCTTCGCCATTGATAAAGAGGGCGCCGACCCGGTCGATTATGTGGCCCAGCTGCTGGCACAGAAGAAGAAGATTTCCGGATTCGGCCATCGTGTTTACCACACCGAAGATCCACGAGCGACGCATTTGCGCAAGATGTCAGAAGAGCTGGGAGAGTCGTCGGGGAATGCGAAGTGGTTCAAGATGTCGCGGGCTATTGAAAAGTACATCCTGGCGGAAAAGAAGCTGAACGCGAATGTGGATTTTTATTCGGCTTCGACGTACACGATGCTGGGGATTGACCTGGACCTCTTCACGCCGATCTTTGCGGTAAGCAGGATTTCCGGTTGGGCTGCGCATGTGATTGAACAGCTGGATGACAATCGGCTGATCCGGCCGCGGGCTGAATATATTGGTCCGGAATATCCGGTGAAGTATACGGCGGTTGAGAAACGGTAGCGGGTTTCTGGTTGATTGATTTGAGGGGTTCCAGGCGAGACCCACGGCACGCCGGGGCGGGCGGGGCAGGCCTGGAACCATCGATTTACCCCTCTAGTTTTTCCCCGAATGAGAGAGTTTATTTGCGGCTGGCGGGCGGGACGATTCCGTTCATGCGCAGGTATTCGATCATTTGTCCGTAGTGATCGTTGGTGTGGGCCAGGGAGAAGGCTGCAATGCTGACTCGGGTGTTGGTTCCGTCCTTTTCCTGGATCTCCTCAAATGCATTTTCCAGCGTCATGGTTTGCGTTGCCTGGTGAGCAAAGGCAAAGGAATCTTTGAGAGCTTTCACTATTTCGTCTTTGCTGGTTAGTTTGTCCAGCGATTTTACGTCGATGGTTGGCTTGGTTCCGAAGCCAGCGAAAAAGAAATACTGGGCTTCCGCGATGTGGGTGATCTCCTGGCCGAAGGTGCGTACTCCTTTGAAATCGCCGTTGGTGGGGGCGAAGTTGTACTTGTCCGCGGGCATGGCTTCGGCGGCGGAAACTACCTCTTCTTCCTGGCCGCTGATTAGCTTTCCGAAGACTTGGGCTGGGGAGGCTGATGCGGCAAAGGCCGGCGCGATGAGTAAGGTGCTTACGGCTAATGTGGCGATTGCAGTGAGACAGGATTTGAGTTTCACGGTTGACCTTCCTTGAGTGCGTTTAGCAGGAGAAAGCGTAGCAGGTTTTTGTTGATGGCTGCTGGGGTCTTGGTGGGGCTTCCCCCCATAAGCCCTAACTTGTTTTGAATATTTTTTCTTCAAAACTTCCACAAAATCGTCATCCTGAGCGGAGCGCCTCGCAGATTTATCGCGGGACACCGCGCTTGATGGCGCGGAGTCGAAGGACCCCGAGGATGCTTATCTTGCTTATGCCGTTCGGAGCTTTTCAACCACCGAAGCCCGCACCGGACGGACCCGCCACGGTCTTTCCCTGAGGCCGAGAACGAGAACTGCTAGCATCTTGCCCTGTCCGGCAGCTACATCTACATTCTCGGCAGCCATAGAGGCACGCTTTACATTGGCGTCACCAGCAACCTGTATCTGCGCGTCATGCAACATAAGGAGGGCACGTGGGAAGGTTTCCCTGGCCTATGGCTGCAAGCGCCTGCGATACTTTGAGGGTTATGAAGACATTCGCAAAGCCATCGCCCGGGAAAAACAACTCAAAGGCTGGCGGGGCGAAAAAAAGCTCGACCTCATTCGCACTATCAATCCCGAGTTCAAAGACCTTGCACAGACCTGGGGATGGAAGATGATTACAGCGCATGAAAAGATGTACCCGTGACCATCAGGTGGGTACCGCAGCAAGATCCTGGACGCGGGCTTGGGTGGTTGAAAAGCTCCGAACGGCATAGGCAAGATAAGCACCCTCGGGGTTCCCTCGGCTATGCTCGGGACAGGCTCTTCGACTCCGCGCCATCAAGCGCTGTGTCACGCGATCAATCTGTGAGCGCTCCGCTCAGGATGACGATTTTGTGGGAGTTTTGAAGAAAAACATCCCAAACAAGTTAGCGCTTATAGGGCTTCGCCCCCACGATCGCTTTTGCTGAATTATTCTCAACACGCTCTATAATCCG
>DASRRN010000726.1:0-6969 GCA_035695685.1 Acidobacteriaceae bacterium
GTGGTTCAAGGACAATACGCTTGAGGTTGAGAAGCGATACAAGAAACTTGGCGGCAAAATCCAGGTCATCGTCAAGAAAGGCGAGGGACATTATCCGCTCGCGCCGGAGGATCCGGCCCCGGTTGTGGACTTTATCACCGGAGCAGCTACGTAGGGGAATTGTTGCCAAAATTCCGCTCTGTGGAGTTATCTGCGCGGTATACGCGCGAGGCCCACCGTGATTTACGGGGAAGCATCGCATTTCTGCGCTATGGGCAGACCTCCACGGTAAGTATTGCATTGGAGTAGACAGCAGGACCATATGACCAAACCGCAGGCTGGAATCCTAGTAATCGGAGCGGTTCTGATCGGGTTGCACTCGCGCACTGCTGCGCAGCAATCCAAGGCCGGACCTCAGACCATCGCACACAGCGCGGCCAATCCTCTCCAGCTCGATCCCGGCACGGTGAACGTGCTGAAAGCCAATGTGGCTGCGCGAAGCGCATCCCTGGCGGAAAGCGCACCGAAGGGATTATGGATTCAGAGCTGGAACGATCCGCAGCAGACATTCGCGTGGACGGTTCAAGTCCCGCAGGCCGGCGAGTATTCCGTGGATGTGCTGGTAAGCGGCGCGCCAGGCGGCCAGATCGAGATCGCCAGCCCGCTAGGCGGGATTAGCGTGACCATTCCCGACGGCAACGACCATTGGGGGAACAACTGGAACAAGATTCCCGTTCCTGGCTGGCTAACCTTGCCACAGGGAACTTCCACTGTTACGGTCCGCAGCCCAAACCCGGCCGGGATCGCCACCAACAGGAACAACTACAAGGGTATGGCACTGATGTCGCTGGAGCTGATTGCGCGCAGCCAGAAAGTGTCCATCGAAAGGCGGATTCGAGACTCCCGTTCCAGCGCCAAATGGCTTGCCGATGCGCAATACGGCCTGATGTTTCAATGGGGCGAGTGGGGTTACCCAGAACACGGAGAAGCCAAGCCCTGGCCGAAGATGATCGACGATTTCAACGTGGTGAAGTTCGCTGACATGGTGCAAAGCACGGGCGCGGGCTACGTGATATGGTCGGCCACTTGGCGCACATACTATTTCCCGGCACCGATCCAGGCCATCGAGCGAATCATGCCGGGACGGACCTCGAAGCGTGACCTGATTGGCGAACTGGCCGAAGCGTTGAATCGGCGCGGCATTAAACTGATGCTCTATTACCACTGCGGCTACGGCGACAGAGAATGGCAGACGCACAACTTCAGCACCAATGATGCTAACCAGATCGGAACCGACTCGCTTTTTCGAAAGAACTGGATTTCCATCATCACCGAGGTCGGGGAGCGCTACGGCAGCCGCCTCGCCGGATGGTTCATCGACGAGGGATGGTACCCCTCACCGTTTGAGGAACAGAACCGGGCGCTCAAGGCGGGCTATCCTGGCCGAATTGTCTCCTTCAACGATTGGATCCGTCCACGGTTGACAGATTTCGAAGATGTCGAGTTCGGTGAGGGCTTCAACGGCCTCAACAATGGCGCCGGAAAGCGCTTCCCGGACGGGCCGCCGGTCGGCGGCGACGGCATCTATGTTGAGGGTCCGCACAAAGGCTTGCAGGCTCATGGCATGTTCATACTGGACGGTGCAGGATACGGGCCCGAGTGGGGCATTTGGCGGCCCGACACTTCGATTGCGAAGCCGAGGTTCACGTCCGAGCAAATTGTAGACATGGCGAAGTATGCCAAAGCCCATCACGTGGCGCTCAGTTTCAATCTCCTCATGTACGAGGACGGGACCGTATCGCCAGCTTCCCTTGACGCCGTTAAGCTATTCGGCAAGACAGTACGCGGAGACTAACAGGGAGGGCCGGAGATGTAACCCAAATAGGTTGAATACGCCGAATAACACATTTGGCATCGTTACCGCACAAAACAACCAGCCGCGCGAGGCGCAGTTTGCTCTCAGGCTGCGGTTCTAAATCTGTCTGGAGGACAAGATCATGAACAACATTACCGAAGTCGGGAACGAAGCCTCTCAAACTTTTTCTGAACTGAAGTCTCCAGCTCGGCGCCTATTCGTGAAAGGGGTAGCCGGACTTGGCGCCGCCTTTGCATCCTCCTCTTTTGTATCTGCGGCGGTCCCCGCTCAGGCTCAGTCTGGCCAGCGGGCTCGCCCTGGCAACGAAACACCACCCGTTCAAGACGCGTGGGGACCTTTTACTCCATCCAGCGGTGCAGGCCGCTACCTGCAGATTGTTTATCCAGCCTCAACAACTGCGGGGGAGTTGCAGCTTGGCGTCACCTACACTCTTTGGATCCCTGACGGTATCCAAACCGTACGAGCAGTGATCGTCCATCAGCACGGAGCGAGTATTCCGGCGGCTCAGGCCGGAGCAACTTCCGCTTACGATTTGCACTGGCAGGCTCTGGCAAAGAAGTGGGACTGCGCGCTTCTTGGGCCTTCGTATCGCGTGCTCAACGATGCAATCGACCTGACTCCCGGAGGCGCAGAACTGTGGTTCGACCCAAGACAAGGTTCTGACCGAGTCTTCCTTCGTGCTCTCGACGAATTTGCGGCAAAATCAGGCCATGCCGAAATCGCTTCCGTTCCCTGGTGCCTCTGGGGACATTCGGGGGGTGGGATATGGGCCAATGTGATGAGCATGCTCCATCCCGACCGAGTGCTTGCCGCCTTTCTCCGCTCCGGCACCGCGGCGATGTTTCGTTCCAGGAATGAGTTCATCCAGCCCACAGTTACGCCGGCAACCTATGAGATCCCCACGATGGTTAACTTTGGCGTCGGAGAAAGAGGAAACCGTCCCTGGGACGGTTCCATAGCTACCTTCGAAGAGTATCGAGCCCAGGGAGCCCCCATTGGGCTCGCTCCCGATCCCCGTACGCCGCACTACTGCGGGGATTCCCGGTATCTCGCGATCCCGTTTTTTGAAGCTTGCCTGCAAATGCGTTTGTCGGAGTGGCCCAAAATTCTAAAACCGGTTGACCTGAGTTCCGCATGGCTGGCAACTCCTTTCGGCGGCACAGCCGCGCCTGCGGCAGAATTTAAAGGTGATCCTAAGAAAGCTGTATGGCTGCCGAACGCGCTCGTCGCAAAGATCTGGATGGAATATGTCAAGAGTGGAACCGTAGCCGACACGAGCACTCCGCCTGCGCCCGTCAATGTGCGGGTGAAGGCCGACGCCAATCACGGCAATGAGATCAAATGGGACACAGAAGTGGACATGGTCAGCGGGCTCGGCAGCTTTATCGTGCTTCGGGATGGGCACGGAATCGCAAGGCTCCCGACACAACCCCCGGAAGCAGTGTATGGCCGCCCGCTCTTCCAGGGATTGTCCTATCACGATACGCCCATCGCACCCCTTCCCCAGATGGTGCACGTGGATACATCCGCCAAGGCCGGCGTCAAGCACGTCTACACTGTGATTGCCTTGAGCAGTGCGGGCGTGCCTTCGGTACCCTCCTCGGCGGCAACCATAGCATGAATGAGGACAGAGCCACTGCAATCGTTCAAGCCGCAGTGGCTGCTGAAAGGACACATGAAATGAGGAAGAGTATCGTTGTTGCCGCCCTGGCGATTGGCGTGGGAGTCACGATCGGCTCAATGCACGCACAGGCGCCCGGGCCAGGTGGGCAGGCCTTACCGCCGAGCGTGTCGAAACGTGGCAATAGGCAGATCGGTTCGTCGGCATTGAACCTCCTCGGTTTGAGAGTCGGGTTTGCCGCCGGCGCGTTCGGGCCGATCTCGTTCTCGGAGGCGGCGGCAAAAGCCGATGCGCTAGGCACGGGGTTCCTGGAAGCTTCGAGCTCCCAGAAAGTCAGTCCCGAGATTCCCAAAAGTCTGGACTACAATCTATCGCCGGAAGAAGTAACGGCAGTGAAGAACAGGCTGGCCGAGCTTCGCCTCCGATTAGTAGCCTACCGCGCGGACGTGATTCCCGCCGACGAAACCTCCCGCCGGAAGTTGTTTGCGTTCGCAAAGGCCTTGGATATCGAAACGATCGTGACGTCCGCCGCACCTGCGGCCTTGCCCGGCGTCGACAAGCTTGCGGATGAATTCGGAGTCAATGTGGCTTTCGAAGGTTCGAATCCGAAAAATCTCGTGAGCTCCCTCGATGGCCTAAGCAGCCGGATCGGACTGAGCGTAGACACCGCTGCCTGGGCACAGGCAGGTATCAAGCCCACCGACGGGCTAAGACTGGTCAACGATCGGCTGCTCAGCATGGGCTTGCCTGACGACGGCGCCGGCATGGAGCAGCTTCTCCTCGAATTGGCCGAGCTGAATCCACCGCTCCCTCCTCCGCCGGTAACATGTGGCGATTGCGCCGGTCCGCGAGTTCCGGTCAGGCCCTTGTTTGTCACCATCGCCGCAAGCGGCGCCGCAGCCGAAGCTTTTGAAAAAGCGGCTCGGCCCGCGGAAGGATATCAAGTCGTCCAAATATCCAAGAAGACACCGATCAGCGATGGGCGACCCGGATCGCCGTCCGCGGGGTCCCCAAACATAACCGATGGGGGGATTCCCGTGCTGGACCGGTGGATGATTCGGGACTCTGCTCCGCGCCAGGCGCTGGTCAAACCGAAGAAGGCGAGAAAGCTGTTAGTCATCGATCTCTGCCCCCAGGGAGGCTTTTACCACCGGACCATTCCATACGCCAACTTTGCGCTGCAGTTGATGGCCAAGAACACCGGCGCCTTCGAACCAATCTTCAACAATGACCTGGACAATCTGAAATATCCCAAGATCAAGGAGTACGACGCCGTTTTCCTGAACAGCGTCGTCGGCCCGGTATTCAGCGACCCGGACGTGATCAACGGATTGATCCGCTACGTCCGCGAGGGAGGTGGACTGGCTGCGATCCACGGCTCGACGTTTGCATCTCCCGACGTCCCTGAATATGGAGAGCTGCTGGGCGCAACGACCGCACCGCATCGCGCGTTTGAGGCGGCGATGCTAAAGATCGACGATCCAAACAGCCCACTCACCAAACAGTTTGAAGGCCACGATGTAGCCTATGTGGACGAGTTCTACCATTTCCCTCCGAGCGGACCATATTCGCGGGAGAAGCTGCACGTGCTAATGAGCATCGACCTGGCCAAATCGGGGCCCCCGCCGCCGGAGCTGGCAGTCCGGCCCGACAACGATTATGGGCTCGTCTGGATCAGAAGCTATGGCGATGGGCGGGTCTTCAACTGCGCTTTGGGTCACACGGTGTTGCTGTTTGGCACTCCGCAGATGGCCCAGATGGTTTTCGCCGGAATCCAATTTGTACTTGGCGATTTGGAAGCCGACACAACGCCTAGCGCGAAAAAATCGCGTAAACCGTAAGCCTTCTGTAACGAAAGAAGAAATAAACCAGCGTCCACTTATGGAAGGCGTACTCAGCCGATCACTCCTCTGGAGACAGCCCAGCTCTCAAAGGCCTGCCTCGAAAGACTTGGATAAAGATTTCGCTAGGAGGGGAAGGTCCATGAACAGGAAGGGACGATATACTTCGAGGCGTTCGCTCGGACTGGCTGTAATCTCAACGCTGTTTGCTGGTCTCGTGGCTGTCTTCTGACAATCCGCCGTCCCAAAACAGCCGTACGCCAATTGTAGCGATTTCGGCGAAGCCAGGCTCGATGCAGTGCTCCTCGCTAAGGCAGATTAATAAGACGCTCATGAGTTAGGACGCTTTCGGCTCGGTTTAGGAGATGTCAAATCGATGAACCGCTACCTGATCGCCTTTACAGCTCTATTGCTCGCTCCATTTACCCTACCGTCTCCTTTCCAGATAGCGCGCGAACAGATCGACAGCACCGCTATTCACAGCGCTAACGTCCGATCTGATGACACCACGATATTAATGGGCACAGACGCTGTTCGCCGAGGTGGTATCAAGCCCATCGACCTGGGACCTGGGAAGACTGGCTGGATTGGATCATGGTCAGGTAACAACGAATCACTTACTTGGACTGTTTACATAACAACGGCGGAGAAATATAAGGTTTCCGCCATTCTTGAGAGTACAGGGGAAGATTGTGCGGTGGAAGTGTCGGTTGATTCCAAGAGATTAAATGCGCCGTGTGGCAAGAGAAGATGGAACAGAGTGACTCTAGGCGCGGTTCAACTCGCGGCTGGCTCTAGAACAATCCTATTTCGGTCGATTGGATCGAGACCACTCGGTAAGTTCTTTTCATTAGAACTTGTCACCCCCCAGGCTGAGGCGAACCTTGCTCGATTGAGTCAGCAGCAGGCATCTAGCACAGACTGGATGGTAGCGGCTAAGTACGGATTAATGTTCCATTGGACTAGCCAGACGAAACCGAGGAGCGGAGCTCCCAAACCATACTGCGAAGCGGTGCGCGACTTTGAAGTGGACCGCTTCGCACATATGGTTTCGCAAATGGGCGCCGGCTTTGTGGTTTTCACGACCTCGCATGCAGGTTTCTACTTTCCAGGACCAAACCCGGTAATCGATGCTATCCTTCCTGGCCGGACCTGCCCAAGAGATCTGGTTGGAGACCTCGCCAAAGCACTCCGAAGGGACAATATCAAGCTAGAGTTGTATTTCCACCCCGGACACGATGACAACGAGTGGTGGCAGCGCACACATTTCAATGAGGACAAGACTGCTTACTTTGACCTTTGGTGCAAGATTATCAGCCAGACCGGTAGGCAGTATGGCGATCTACTCGCGGGCTTCTGGTTTGATGATGGCGCTTTCACCTATTACCCCTTCAACGCACCATGGCAAAAGATGACCGCTGCGGCCAAAACTGGGGACGCCAACCGGGTGATCACATACAACAGTTGGATTTTGCCCAAACTGAATGACTTCTACGAAGTCTTCGCCGGCGAGAACACATTTTCGACAGAGATGATTACCGGTGATAACTATCTTCCTATAGGCGGAACCGGACGATTCACAGGTGGTCCGCAACAGGGCCTGCAAGGGGAGATCACAGCCATCATCAATGGGGATTGGGGTCATTTCAAGA